>NZ_JAKOAV010000022.1 GCF_029478095.1 Pelotomaculum isophthalicicum JI
TTCTCTTCAAACTCTGGCCAATTTATTTTAAGTATTTCTTTTATTTTCGACGAATATCTCATGTTTAAATGTTACCATATTATGGTCTCACCGGGTACCCTCAAAAATGTATACTTTCCTAAACAATAAAAAACCAGCATAAATACCCTGTTCGATTACACGAGCTAATAAAAACTAAACATAATAAATCTGAGTCCCCATTGCCTGTTGCCTATGGTTAAAGCTATGGCGGGTGGACCGATGGGTGTATCGGGAAACCGGTGCGCCTCCCATTGCGGAAAGGATTTAACTTACTTACAATGTCGTCGTGCCTTTACGCATGACGGCTTTTTTGTTATTGGAAACATTTAAGAGCCAGAGCGGGGTGAGTCTTTTGGCGGTTATCAGCGTTGTAATAGCCAGTGACACAGGTCACCAAGGCGAAGCAATTAAAAAGATAATTGATAAGGCGCCTGACGTGTTTAAAGTGCTGGATGTGATATTATTCGAAAAAATCTTGGAAGTAGTGGGGGACTACCAGCCGGAAATCATTGTCTGTACTTTAAGGGAATGGGAAGAAAACATTGATGTGTTGAGCGAGATTAAAAATGTCTGCCCGCAGACTCTGGTGGTGATGATAACTGAGAAGGAAGATCCGGAAGTAGTCTTGCACGCCTTAAAAGCGGGTGTTGACTCCTGTCTTGGCTCAATTACGCCGGGGTACATACTGCGTAGCCTGGAAATGATTTGTCGCAGCGGGATTATGATCTTCCCCCGCATGCTCAAACCAAGAATACAAAGAATAGCCGACCTTTCGGAATATGCGTCAAAGAGGATACCCGAGGAACTGACCGGCAGGGAAAGAGAAATTTATAGTTTACTGCTGAAAAGGTATTCCAACAAAGAGATATCACAACAACTATTCATCAGTGAATCAACGGTAAAAGTACACGTGAGGAACATTCTGCAAAAAATCGGCACAAAAAGCAGGGTTAGCTTAATAGATAATTAAGCAATCAGATAAATGTATCGATCCTTATGGGTAGGGTGGTTTTAGATGATTAACGTTTTGATTGCCAGCGATAATAGATCTTACGGAGATGCATTAATTAAGATGTTGAAAAAAGTGCCGGATGTTTATAAAGTACTTGATTTGGTAGACTCGGACGATATATTGAATACCGCGGTTGATTTCCAGCCGGAGATAATGTTGTGCGCCGTTCAGAACAGGGAATTGCCTTATTCACTGTTGAAGGAGATTCAAGACTTCTGCCCGCAGACACGTTTAATCCTGGTGCTTGAACAGGACGACGCAAACATTTCGATAAACGCTATGAAAGCGGGTGTGGATGCCTGCCTCGGCCAGGTGGCGCCGGGGAATCAACAGTTAAGGTGCATGTGCGCAATATTCTGAAAAAAACGGGTGTTAAAAGCAGAGGCGCTTTAATTTTCGCCGGTTTGATGCAATAAACTGACCAGATTAGACATCCCCAACATAATGGGGTATTTTTTTTGCCTAATTTGCTAAACTGCTTAATCCCAGGCCTTAAATGCCTAGCACTCGAGACGTGATGATGATTATCGACTTGACATGGGCTATTAGAGAAGCCGATAAGGCTTAATTCAAAGTGGTGATAAAGGATAATTTTTAGGTGATATCATCTAATTCTGGCTAATCCCGGGGTTGGGAAGGTACATCCCGGGCTCGGGTTGGAGGGCGCTGTTAAAACGACTTTAGTGGTTATGTGCCTTTAAAAACTTTCTAAACCCTTTTAAACCTTTCTAAACCCCTCTAAACTATATGCTTTAAGATTTGAACGTTTGGGGAAAAGACTGGTAGGCACTATGACTGATAAAATATGCAGTGCAAGCCGATAAATTCATATTTATGGAAGTTGAATGAAGAATGTACCGAAAATTAAAAAATGTCCGCAGTCACATTATAATTTGTGTCGCCCTGGCGATAGCTCTGAACGCCATCGGGTTGGGTTACGCCGCCTGGCAAAACGGGCTGCAGTTCGAGGGAGTAGTGGCAACGGGGTACATCGACCCTCGCTTTAGTTCCTGCGAAGTGCTGGAAAATTGTTCACCGGGTCGCGCCAAAGCTGTGCTGGAGGGTCAGGGTAAAAGGCTGGCTCTCCACGTTCATGACGCTTACCCGGGATATTACGCGCGCTTTCGTTTTCAGGTGACCAACCAGGGGACGGTGCCGGTCGGTTACACCGCCCGGATCAATAATGACACGCCGGAAGTGGATATAAAGGTCAGCGACGCCCAGGGCATTATCGGAGGGGCGGGCGGCAGCCAGTACGGAGACCTCTGGCTTACGGTGGGAAACGTCGATGAAAACAGCAATTACAATTTCACGGTGGACCTGGCTTTTCAGCAGTGGGATGCCGTGAGGTGATGATAAATAATTGCGGCTGTTTGCTAAAACATTACGGGAGGTGATGGAAAAAACTGTCTGAGCGTGCTTTGGCGCTAATTACCCATTAAATTTTGAGGAGGAAAAGGAAAGATGAAAAGTGTCAAAACGATGAGTTTGGTTATGCTGCTTGCCCTGGTCCTGATGGGCGCCGCCTACGCCGTGTGGGCCGAGGACATCACCATTAACGGCAATGTCCAGACAGGTTACCTGGATACCGTGTTTACAGCCGCGACTTCCAATGACCCGGGCGTATCCGTTGACCCCGGCAAGACGTTAAACGTGGGCCGTACTGAAGTGCCCACCGTTATCGGCGCGGATGGAGTCAAAGATATCGGAGTGGACGTGACCAACGCCTATCCCGGCTACAACGCGACAGTCAATTATACCATTAAAAATAACGGCACCATTCCTGTTAAAGTGACTGAGGTTATAGATAAATCAGGCAACGAGGCCGAGCTTAGCCTGGCTTCCACTTTAACGCCCAATACTGTCATCGCCGCGGGCGCCACCTATAACGCCAGCATTGCCCACACGCTTACCGACGCCGCCCAACAGGAGCAAAATTATCATTACAAAGTCACCATCACCGCCACCCAGGCCCAGTAAGTGATGTTACAGGTGTAACTAACTTGTAAGCCTGAAAAACAAACAAGTTTCTTTATCAGCAAATTAGCAAAGGAGGGATATTCAACATGTCGAACGTCAAAAAGAACTGGCTTTACAAGGTTTTCATGGTCGTTCTCAGCGCGCTGCTGCTCGCCGGGTCGTTTAGCCTGACGGCGCCCGCGCCGGCCCTGGCCGCGTCGACTCAAGTACAGATTGACGGAAACGGGGTGACGAATCCCACGACCTTTACCGTGGTCCAGCTCCAGGCCATGGACGCGCAATACAAACTTATTGAACAGCCGTACAGCACCATCAACACCTGGCCCACCAAGAAATTTTACCGGGCCACGGGGGTCAAACTGCAGCACCTGCTGGATTTGGCGGGGATAACAGCGTCCGCCAAACAGCTTAAATTCTACACGACCGACGGTTTTGCAATAACCCTGACCCGCCAGGAGTTATTGCAGGACACGCGCTATTACTACCCGAATTTCAAGAACGTTGATCCCGGCGACAGCGACGGTTATAAGTTCAATGAAGACTCCGACAACAACGCGGCGGCGGTGGAGCCCATCCTCGCCTATTCCAGCGCCAGCGGCGGAGCGAATGACACTTCCCCTCCCCAGGCGTCAAGCATGAACGGCGACAGCGCCCTGCTCCTGATCTTCGGGCAGCGGGCGGTCAGCGAGCAAACCAATACTTTCTTTTTAAAGTATGTGAACAGGATCGAAGTGTTCACCACCCAACCGGATCAATGGGACAGCTCCATTCAGGCCAGTCCGGCCAGCGGGCCGCCCCCGGCCAACGGGCAGGTAGCGTTGTCCATACCCGGCGCCCCGGACAACGGGCAAGAGGACACGGATAAGATTTACTACACCACCGACGGCAGCACCCCGACCCTGAACAGCCCGATCTATAACTGGATCGGCAGCCGGTGGTGGGTAGACCGGGCGGCTGTTCTGAACACGATCAACCACCCGATCACCGTCGGCACTACCGGTGAAACAGCGATCAAGGCCGTCAGGATCGGCCCCCCCGGCTATACGCCCAGCAATTCCGGCAAAACGAACAGCGACGTGCAAACCTTCGTCTACACCAACCGCGCCAAAGGTGATATCGACTACGACGGCTACATCGATGTCACAGACCTGGGGATAATGATCGACATTATCAGTGCCGAGTATACCCCTAATGATTTTGAGTTCTACGCCGCTGATATCAACTCCGACGGCTACGTCGATGTCACGGATTACGGGATGCTTATTGACTTGATCTCAGGCTAGCAGAGTTTCTTGAACTTCCGCGAGCCAAGTATTAATCAAACTTAAGGAGGGGGATTTTTTTGTCAAGCATGAGTAACAAAACATGGCGCATCCTGCTCACGGTAACGTTTATCATGGCCATGCTGTTCAGCGTCGGCATGGCGGCGCATGCCGATGAAAGCACGGTAGTGACTATCGGTAACGTCGTCGGCGGGCCTGGAACAGAGATCCAGGTTCCGGTTTATTTGAATAGTACGGGTAATGTGGCAGTAGGTCAATTTGACATGTACTATGACTCCGCCCTGTTAACCTACACGGGTTACAGCAGGGGGGATCTGGTGGCTTCCACCAGCCATAGTTTTATTGTCAGCAACCCGTCTACCGGTCCCAAGAGAACGAGAGTTATTATTTCAAGCAATCCCAAGGCAGCGATCCCGGCCGGTTCCGGCACCCTGATCATCCTGAGGTATCAGGTTGCGGCAGGCGCGCAGCCGGGTCAGAGTTGCGCCCTGCAACTAATCAACAATCCGCCCACATCCACCTTGAAACTAAATGACGTTAACAACGCGGTAATCCCCACCACCTGGTACGACGGGCAGTTTAGCGTGCCCGGCGGGGGCAGCATCACCCTGAGCGTGGACCCGGCCGCCGTCACCCTGAATGTCGGCGCCACCCGGGCCATCACTGCCACAGTTGACCCGAATGATGCCACCCTGAGCTACTCTTCCAGCAACGAAGCCGTGGCCGCCGTAGACACCACCGGCACAATCACCGCCTTGTCCCCGGGCGACGCCGACATCACCGTCACCGCCAGCAAGGCCGGTTACACCACGGCCACAGCCACCGTGGCGGTCACCGTAAACGCACCGGCCGACACCGAAGCACCCGCCTGGCCTGAAGGCAGCATCTTGACCGCCGCCGCCTCCGGCGGCAGCGTGGACTTGAGCTGGCCGGCGGCCACCGACAACGTGGGCGTCACCGGCTATCAGGTTTACCAAAACAGCGCCCTGGTAGATACCGTGTCCGGCGCCACCCGGAACTACAACGTCACCGGGTTGATCCCCGGCAGCTACACCTTCAGCGTCAAGGCCGTGGATGCAGCCACTAACACCAGTGCGGCCTTGGATGCCAACGCCAGCGTTGCGCTCGCCACCGACAAGACCCTGCAAATCTTCGGCACCGGTGTAAATCATGATGTAAACATAAACGCGACCGACTGGGCCGGTTTCACTCTCCAAGACCGGTACTATTCCTCTAACAACAGCTATAATTTCCACAAAATCGTCAAGACCAGAGGTTATAGTTTGTGGGATGTGATTGGTACTGATAATCTAAAAACCGACCAGGACTATGACGTTACCTTCATAGCTTCAGATGGTTTTAAGACAGTGAGAAAAGTCAGTCAGTTAAACGGCTATTTTTACTACCCGGATTTGTATACCGAGGCAAGTAAAGTAACCGTCGGTCCAATGCTTGATTTTTACAAGGCGGAGCTTGTATCTGTTCAAGCCAATCCCCTGACCGGGCCGGTCATCTGGTCGGACCGTGAACTTGCCGCCGGCGACGCTGATTCAGGCGCCGTACGGGTAGTCTTTGGCCAGGCCAATGCCAGCGACAAGAATGAATCCAGGTGGGCCAAATATGTGGTAAAAATCCTGGTGGGGCAGGATGCCGTCGCCCCCGCCTGGCCTGAAGGCAGCGCCCTGACCGCCGCCGCCTCCGGCACCAGCGTGGCCTTAAGCTGGCCAGCGGCCACCGACGATGTCGGGGTAACCGGATATAACGTCTACCAGGGTGAGACACTGCTGACTGAAACCCCGATCACCACCACCAGCTATAACGTCACCGGGCTGGCCCCCGGCAGCAGCTACACCTTCAGCGTCAAGGCCGTGGACGCCGCCGGCAACGCCAGCGCGCCATTGACCGCGGATGCAACCACCGCCCTGGGGGCCATCACCCTGAGCGCCAGCCCGGCCAGCGCCGCCCTGATTGCCGGTAACACCCAAGCAATCACCGCCACTGTTGACCCGGCCGACGCCAGCCTGAGCTATGTTTCCAGCGACACGAGCGTGGCTGCTGTTGACGCCGGCGGCGTGATTAGCGCGGTCGGAGCGGGCAGCGCCACCATCACCGTCACAGCCAGCAAGGCCGGCTACAACGATGCCACCGCCACCGTGCAGGTAACTGTGAATACTGCGGCGGAAACCGACCAGGTGGCTCCCGTCTGGCCAACAGCCAGCGCCTTGACCGCTACCGTCGCGGCTGACGGCGTCAGCGTGGCTCTAAGTTGGACCGCGGCCACCGATAACATCGCCGTGACCGGGTACAAAGTTTACCAGAACGGCACTCTAATTACCACTGTGCCTGTTACCGGGACCAGCTATACCGCCACCGGCCTGACTGTGAACACTCAGTACACCTTCCGGGTCACCGCCGGTGACGCCGCAGGCAACTGGACCGGCAACGGCCCCAGCGCCACCGTGATCACCACCACCCCGACCACCGACACATCTCCACCTTACTGGCCGGCCGGCAGCGGCGTGACCGCCTCCGGCGCCACCCACTTCGGGGTGAATCTGAGCTGGACCGCCGCCGGTGACAACGTGGGCGTAACCGGCTACCGGATCTATAAGAACGGCACCCTGATCGACACCGTGAGCGGCACCGGCTACAGCGCAACCGGCCTTAGCGCCAACACCATGTACACCTTCCGGATCACCGCCGGCGACGCCGCAGGCAACTGGAGCCGTAGCGGCGTTTCGGTAACCGTGACCACACCCTAAGCTGCGCTCTGCGCGCGCAGCCGGGTGAACAATTTCCCGCTCAGGCCGCCACGGCCTGAGCGGGAGTTCCAAAATTGACGCTTCCGTCCCGTTAGCGGGCCCTGAATATTTGACAATGCACACAACAGGTATCAGTGACAGGCGCCGGGAAGCAGGTTAACTCCCGGCGCTGAAAAAAGTTTAAGCTTGCCAACAACGGCTGGCTGCGTTTTCATCATCCGGCTGTTTTTATATTTGTTCAGAAAAGTATGCACGCAAGTGCGCGGCGCTTGCATTTTGAGAGTTTTGCCGGCGTCGTGCAAGCGTATTTGAGGAGGGAGAGATTTTTGTCAAGCGCGAAAAGTAAAACATGGCGCGTCCTGCTCTCGGTAGTGTTCGTCATGGCCATGCTGTTCAGCTATGGTCCGGCGGCGAACGCCGACGAAAGCACGGTAGTGACTGTCGGCGCCGTCACCGGTGAGCCTGGAACAGAGATCCAGGTTCCGGTTTATTTGAATAGTACGGGTAATGTGGCAGTGGGTCAATTTGACATGTACTATGACTCCGCCCTGTTAACCTACACGGGCTACAGCAGGGGGGATCTGGTGGCTTCCACCAGCCATAGTTTCATAGTCAGCAACCCGTCTACCGGTCCCAAGAGAACGAGAGTTATTATTTCAAGCAATCCCAAGGTAGCGATCCCGGCCGGATCCGGCACCCTGATCATCTTGAAGTATCAGGTTGCGGCAGGCGCGCAGCCGGGTCAGAGCTGTACCTTGCAACTGGTACACAATCCGCCCACATCTACCTTGAAACTGAATGAAGTCAATAACGCGGTAATCCCCGCCACCTGGCACGATGGGCAGTTTAGCATAACCGGCGGCCCCATCGCCCTTAGCGTGGACCCGGCCGCCGTCACCCTGAATGTCGGCGCCACCCGGGCCGTCAGTGCCACGGTTAACCCGAACGACGCCGGACTGAGCTACGCTTCCAGCGACACAGGCGTGGCCACCGTCAGCGCCTACGGCTTGATCAGCGCCGTGGCCCCGGGCGTCGCCGACATCACCGTTACCGCCGCCAAGGCCGGCTACACCACGGCCACCGCCACCGTGGCGGTCACCGTGGTCGACGCGGCGCCAACCTGGCCCGCGGGCGCCGCCCTGACCGCCGCCGCCACCGGCGGCAGCGTGAACTTAAGCTGGCCCGCGGCCGCCGGCGGCGCGGGCGTCACCGGCTACCAGGTCTGCCGGGACGGCAGCCTGCTGGCCACCGTGACATCCACCGTCTACACCGTCGACGGCCTGGCCCCAGGCAAATACTACTTTACCGTGAGGGCCGTGGACACCGCCGGCAACCTCAGCGCGGCCTTATCCGCCAGTGCGGCGCCGGGCCTGGCCAACGGCTATATCACCACCGTGGCCGGCAATGGAACACTTGGCTACTCCGGCGACAACGGCCCGGCCACCGCTGCGCAGCTAAACCTGCCTAATGGCATGGCTATGGATGCCGCCGGCAACCTTTATATTGCAGATTCTGAAAATAATCGCGTCCGCGTGGTGGCGGCGGCTGATGGTGTCAGATGCGGCATCGCCATGACAGCCGGGAACATTTACACCGTGGCCGGCACCGGCAATCGAGGCTGCTCCGGCGACAACGGCCCGGCCGCCGGCGCGCAGCTAAACTTGCCTAATAGTGTTGCGGTGGACTCCGCCGGTAACCTCTACATCGCCGACACCGACAATCATCGTGTCCGCATGGTGGCGGCTGCTGACAGCACCAGATATGGAATCGCCATGACCGCCGGGAAAATCTACACCGTGGCGGGCACCGGCGCCGCCGGCTACTCCGGCGACGGCGGCCCGGCCGCTGGCGCAAAGCTAAGTTACCCTCAAGGAGTGACGGTGGATAGCGCCGGCAACCTCTATATCGCCGATAACCAAAACCATCGTATACGCCGGGTGTCTCCCAATGGTGCTATCACCACCGTGGCCGGAAATGAAATCCCTGGCTACTCCGGCGACAACGGCCCGGCCACCGGCGCTCAGCTTACCTCGCCTAGTGCTGTGGCGGTGGATACCGCCGGCAACCTCTACATTCTAGACAGCTATTACCAACGTGTTCGCATGGTGGCGGCGGTGTCCGGCACCAAATACGGCATCAACATGACCGCCGGGAACATTTACACCGTAGCCGGCATCGGTATTCCGGGCTACTCCGGCGACGGCGGCCCGGCCACCGGCGCTCAGCTTACCTCGCCTAGTGCTGTGGCGGTGGATACCGCCGGCAACCTCTACATCGCCGACGGCAATCGCGTTCGCCGGGTGGCCCCCGGCGGCATCATCACCACCGTGGCCGGCACCGGCGTCAGCGGCTGCTCCGGCGACGGCGGCCCGGCCGGCGGCGCGCAGTTAACAGGCACTAGGGGTGTGGCGGTGGACGCCGCCGGCAACCTCTACATCGCCGACAGCGGCAATCAGCGCGTCCGCTATGTGCCATCGCCGGTTTCTTCATCTTACCTGGCCACCCTCACCCTGAGCGGCAGCCCGGCCCTGAACTACAGCGGTGCCCCCTTTACCTACGACCTGAGCAGCCTCACCCTGGCCGGCGTTGGCCAGAACGGGGCGGCCTTCGACCTCACCGGCCAGACGGTCACCTGGGCGCTCATCTCCGGCCCAGCCACTATCTCGGGCAGCACACTGACCATCAACGGCAGCGGCATCGTGAGCGTCACCGCCCGGGCGCTCGGGATCACCAGCAACACCCTTAGCCTTACCGTCACCAACAACGCCGGTAGTCAACCCCCGGCCCTGGCCGCGGATATCACCGGCAACAATGTCGGCCAGGATATCGAGCTGACCTTCACTGACGACCCGGCCTGGCGTGGGGCCATCGGCGGGATCAGCATCGGAGGCGCGGCGCTTGGCGCCGGTCAATATACCATCGCTGCCGGCAAGATTACCGTCAGCGGGGCTATCTTCGCCACAGCCGGGGATTACGCCGTCGTGATTACAGCCGCCGGGTACGCGAACGCCTCCGTGACGCAGACGATACTGCCGCCCGGGATAAAAACGCCGCCCGCCCTGGCCTTCGATTACACCGGTAACACCGCCGGCCAAGATATCGAGCTGACCTTTACGGACGACCCGATCTGGCGGGGGGCGATCAACCAGGTTAGCGTCGACGGCGCGGCGCTCGGCGCCGGTCAATATACCATAGCGGCCGGCAAGATCACCATTAGCGGAGCCGTGTTCCCGGCGGAAAAAAATTATGCCGTCGTGATCACTGCTACCGGCTACGCGAATGCCGGCGTGACGCAGCCCATTGAAGAAATCGCGCTTGAAATCAAAGGGGACGGAGTGGAGAATCCCGTTAGCTATACAATGTCCCACCTCCGGGCCATGCCTCAATACGAGCATTTGTACAGCACTATTAACGTCTTCCCCAGTAAAAACTTTTACCGGGCCCGGGGAGTCAAAGTCAGCGACCTGCTCGCCCCGGCGGGAGTGAAAAATGATGCCAGGCAGATTAAATTTATGTCTCTGGATAGTGAAATGGCATATACAGCTGAATTTCCCCTGCCGCAGTTTTTTAATGAAAAGCGCTATTATTACCCGCATTTCAAGGATGTAACCACCGCCGACGGCGACGGCGACGGGTGGATTCCCGGCGATTCATCTGGTGCGGAAGAGGTAGAGTCAATCATTGCACTAACAGTCAGCATTGGTCATACTAAACCACCTGCCGACTTTTCAGATATTGACAATGATTTCTCATTTAAGTCCCTGATTGTAGGGCAGCGGTCGGTTCTCGAGGAGACGAACCCTTCTTTTGTGAAATATATGAAGGTAATCAAGGTGCTCACCGCCGATTTGGAAAAATGTCCCAATCCGCAGGCTGATCCAGGCGTTCTAGACGGTACCATGACGGTGCCCGCCGGGACCAAGGTGTATCTGAGTGCTCCCCCGGATAGTCTAAATTATAGGCAAATTCATTACACCACGGATGGAAGCACCCCGGACGTGAGCAGCCTAATTTATAATTGGAGCGGCAATAGTTATAACCCATCACGAAACGTCCCCCTCGAAATCAGAAAGAGCACCACGCTTAAGGCTATCTTCATTGGCGACGGCAAGCGGGGCGGGTTGGACAGCGACGTGGTCACCTACCACTACCATGTCGACGTGGCCATGCCTCCGGACCTGGTGACCGATACCACCGATAATACGGTGGGTTGGCCGGTAGAGCTGGCCTTCCATTTCGGCAACCCATATGTTACCGACGACGCGGACTGGCGGGCGGGCATCAGCGAGGTCAGTGTAGACGGCGTGGTGCTGGCCGCCGGGCAGTATTCGGCCGGCACCCCCGGCAAGCTCACCATCAGCGGCGACGTGTTCACCACGGCTAAAGATTATACCATTGTGATCAAGGCCGCCGGCTACACCGACGCCACCGTGACCCAGACCGTCCTTGAGTCCCTGAGCGAGCCGCCCGCCCTGGCAGCGGACACCACCGGGAACGTAACCGGGTGCCAGGTGGAGCTGACCTTCACCGACGACCCGGCCTGGCGGGGGGCCATCACCGGGATCACCGTCGACGGTGCGGCCCTGGCCGCCGGGCAGTACTCAAAAGACACCGCCGGCAAGATCACCATCACGGCAAATGTGTTCACCGCCGCCAGAGATTACACCATCGTAATTAAAGCCACCGGGTACAACGACGCCACCGTGACCCAGACCATCACCGGGCTGGTGGTGGAAAAGGCGCCCCTTCTGACCTGGTCCGGCGATCCCAAAACCACCCAGACCGTCACCTGGCTGATGCCGCAGACCTTTGCCACGGCCAAAGTACAGTACCTGGAAGCGGCCGGCTTTACCGGCAGCTTTGCCGGCGCCCAGGAAGCGGCGGCCGCCGGCCGGGCCTTCGGCGCCTCCGGCGCGGACAACCTGTTTTCAGTCAACCTGACCGGCCTGGAGCCGGGGACGCGGTACGTCTACCGGGTCGGGTCCGGGGCGGACTGGAGCGGCCAGTACACCTTCACCACGGCTTCTGATACCGACGCCTTCTCCTTCCTGTACCTGGGCGACGTCCACGCCGGGTACAGCGCGGGCTGGGACGGCCAGTGGAGCGGGATGCTGGATTCAGCCTGTGCCGCGCACCCCGGCCTGAAGTTTTCCCTCCAGGGCGGGGATTTGACCAACGCGGACGACGAGGCGGAATACCGGCAGTTCCTCGGCGCGGCCACGGGAACATTCTCCCGGATTCCCTTCATGCCCGCTCTGGGGAACCACGACGGCGCCTTCTACCTGGATTTCTTCACCCTGCCGGAAAACGGCCCCGCCGGCCAGAAAAAAAGGTTTTACTCCTTTGACTACGGCAACGCCCACTTCGCCGTGCTGGACAGCGACAGCAACGGTGACGCGGCGGCCGCCGAGTGGCTGCGGCAGGACCTGCAAGACAATCACAGCCAGTGGAAGTTCGTGGTGTTCCACAAGCCCGCCTACTACGCCAGTGACGATGGGAAGACAGCCACATACGACGCCATACGGGCGACCTGGGTCCCCATCTTTGAGCAAAACGGCGTGGATATGGCCTTTGTCGGCCACCAGCACGTGTACATGCGGACCAAGCCCATGCGGGACAACCAGGTCCAGGCGGACGGGCAGGGCATCACCTACGTCATGGGCGTGTCGGGACCCAAGTATTATGCCGCCGGGGAAGATTACGACTATGTCGCCAAAGAAGTGGCCAATGTCAGCAATTACCAGGTCGTCAGCATTGACGGCGGCGAACTGACCCTGACCTCTGTCCAGGCGGACGGCCAGGTCATCGACACTTATCAGATCGACAAGAACGCTGGTGTCCCGGCCCCCGTCTGGCCCGACGGCAGCGCCCTGACCGCCGCCGTCTCCGGCAGCGACGTGGTCTTGAGCTGGCCCGCGGCAACCGGCGACGGCATAACCGGTTATCGGGTCTACCAGGACGGCAACCTGCTGACCACCGTCGCAGATGCCGTTTACAGCGGCACCGTCACCGGGGCTGTATACGGCGACGCTTATAGCTATACCGTAACCGGGCTGGCGCCCGGCAGCTACCAGTTCAGCGTCAAGGCGGTAAATGCCGCCCAAAAAACCAGCGCGGCCCTGACCGCCGGAGTCAGCATCACCGGCTCCATGGACACCATGGCACCCGTATGGCCGGAAGGCGGCGCCTTAACCGCCGCCGTCTCCGGCAGCAGCGTGGCCTTGAGTTGGCCCGCGGCGTATGACAACACGGGCGTCACCGGCTACCGGATTTACCGGGGTACGGCCTTGCTGGCCACCGTCACCGGGACCGTGCACAGCTACCCGATCACCGTGCTTGCCTCCGGCAGCTATACTTTCAGTGTTATAGCAGTTGACGCCGCTGGCAACGCCGGCGCGCCCCTGACCGCCGGCGCCGTGATTGCCAACAGTCCGGAAGTGGCGCTGACCATCACCGGAGACGGGGTGGCGACGACCAAAAGCTACACCCTGGACCAGCTTGCGGCCATGGAGCAGTACCAGCAGGTATACAGCGCGATCAACACCTGGCCCAGCAAGAAATGGTACGTGGGCAAAGGAGTCAAATTAAGAGACCTGCTTAGCCAGGCGGGGATGGCGGAAAACGCCAAGCTGATTAAAATTACCTCGCAAGACGGCTACGCAGTAACCCTGACGGTGCAGGAACTGCTTAACGACAAGCGCTATTACTTCCCGCACCTGATGGATAGCGGCACCGGCGACGGCGGGGGGCACATACCCGGCTCCCCCGCGGGCGCGGTGGAAGTGGAGCCCATTCTCGGCCTGGCCAGCGCCGAGGGCACCAGCAACCCCGCCTATATGAACGACGCGAACGCCCTGCTGCTGATGCTGGGGCAGCGGGCGGTCACCGAGCAGACAGGCAATCTATTCGCCAAATATGTAAAGAAAATCGAAGTGCTTACCAGCGCCCCGCCTAAATGGGACAACCCCCGGGCAGTACCGGACAGCGGCACGGTGGCCGCGGGCACCCTGGTCAGACTAAGCAATGACAACATGGACGACGACAAAATTTACTACACCACGGACGGCAGCGACCCGACCCTGGACAGCCCGATGTACAACTGGATAGCCAGCCGGTGGTGGGATGCCCGAAAGAATGTTTTGGACACCATCAATCATCCTATCGAAATCAGAAAGAACACTGTCATCAAGGCCATAACCATCGGCCCCGGCAAAGAGAACAGCGATATCGTCACCTTCAGCTACCAGGTTGACGTTCCCCTGCCCCCGGTATTAAAGGCGAATGCGACGAATGTAATCGGCCAGCAGGTGGATCTGACCTTTGACGACGACGCGGCCTGGCGGGCGGCCATCAGCCAGCTCAGCGTCGACGGCGCGGCCCTGGACTCCGTGCAATATTCAGTATACGCCGGCAAGATCACCATCATTGGAGATGTGTTCAAGACAGCCAAGGATTATCTCATTGAGATCAATGCCGCCGGGTACAATGATGCCGCCGTGACGCTGACGATCACGGAAAGTAGCGGTACAGTAGAGCCTGAGCCCGAACCCAAAGACGTGGTGCTGACCATCAGCGGAAACGGGCTGGCAAAAGACAAGAAGTACACCCTGGCCGCTCTCCAGGCCATGGAACAGTACCAGCAGGTATACAGCGCGATTAACACCTGGCCCAGCAAGAAGTGGTATGTGGGGAAAGGGGTCAAATTGAGAGACCTGCTCAACCAGGCGGGGGCGGCCGGAAGCATGATCAGATTCACCGCCAAAGACGGCTATCAAATGACTCTCACCGCTAAGGAGTTATTACAAGACAGGCGTTATTATTTCCCGCGTTTCATGGACACCGGCGGCGGCAACGGTGGGGGGCATCTGCCGGGCTCCCCGGCGGGGGCGGTGGAGGTGGAGCCCATCATCGGCCTGGTCAGCGCCGAGGGCTCAAACAACCCGGCCTATATGAACGACGTGAATACCCCGCTGCTGATGCTGGGACAGCGGGCGGTCACCGAGCAGACCGGTAATTTATTTGTAAAAAATTTGTGTAAAATCGAAGTTCTCACCACCAGCCCGTCCAGGTGGGACAGCCCGAAAGCGGAGCCGGGCAGCGGCACGGTGGCCGCGGGCACCAAGGTCAAGCTGAGCAACGCCAACATGGACGACGACAAGATTTATTACACCACGGACGGCAGCACGCCGACCCTGGACAGCCCGATGTACAACTGGATTGCCAGCCGGTGGTGGTCAGCCCGGGGAGAAGCCACAGTGGCCGAAATCAATCACCCTATCGAAATAACCAAGGACACCACCATCAAAGCCGTCACCATCGGCCCCGGCAAGGAGGACAGCGATGTCGTCACTTTCACTTACAAGGTTATGGAAGCTCCCTCCAGCGCGTCCGGCACCATCACGCCCGAAAAAGGAGGCGCCGTGAGCCTCGGGAATGAAGTTGTCATTGAGTTACCCCCCGGCGCGGTCACCAGCAATGTGGATGTAAAAATAGACCGCATCGCCGCGCCGCCCGCCGCGCCCGCCGGCTTCAAGCTGCTCGGCGGCGTGTACGAGTTCAGCGTGGGCGATCAGAAAAACTACAGCTTTACCAAAAGCGTGACCATCAAGCTAATCTTCGATCCCAAGGCTCTTAGCCCCGGCGAGACCCCGGCCGTCTACTACTACGACGAGACTGAAGGCCAGTGGGTCAACCTGGGCGGCACCGTGTCCGGCAATTACATCACCGTGCAGGTGGATCACTTCACCAAGTTTGCCGTAATGGTTGCCCTGCCTGCCAGCGTAACGGTGAAAATCAAGCTGGACAAAGGCGGCACGGTAAGCCTCAACGATGAAGCCGTCCTGGAAATACCCGCCGGAGCCCTCAGCGGAGCCGGTGAGGTGGAAGTAAAAATCGAGAGATTGGCCGCGCCGCCCGCCGCGCCCGCCGGTTTCAAGCTGGCCGGCAGCGTGTACGAGTGCAGCGTGGGCGGCAAGAGCAGCTACGAATTTGCCAAGCCGGCGACCATCAAGCTCAGCTTCGACCCCGGCCTGGTCGAACCGGGCAATACCCCGGCCGTTTTCTGCTACGACGAGGCCAAGGGCCAGTGGGTCAAGCTCGGCGGCGTTGTGTCCGGCAAGACCATCACCGTGCCGGTGGACCACTGTGGCAGGTTTGCCGTGCTGACCGCCGCGAGAGTGATCCTGACCGACATCGCCGGCCACTGGGCGGAGGCCGCCATTGAAAAACTGGTGGCCATGGGCGCCGTCAGCGGATACCCCGACGGCACCTTCCAGCCCGACAACACCATTACCCGGGCAGAATTTGCCACCGTGCTGGTGAAGGCGTTCAAGCTGGAGGGCAAGGGCGGTCAAACCTTTGCCGACACTGCCGGTCACTGGGCCGCGGACGCCGTGGCCGCGGCCGCCTGTCACGGCATCGTCAGGGGCTACGACACCAACACCTTTGCCCCGGACGACCTGATCACCCGCGAGCAGATGGCCGCGATGGTCGTCAAGGCGGCCAGGCCGGCCCCGGCGGCGGGAGGACTACAGTTTTCCGACGGCGGCAGTATTTCCGGGTGGGCCAGGGAAGCCGTGGTCACAGCGACCGGGAACGGGATCATCAAGGGGTACGAAGACCGCACCTTCCGGCCCCAGGACAACGCCACCAGGGCCGAGGCCGTGACGGTGATCGTGAATGCGTTGAACAGCATCGCCCCCGCCGCGCCGGCGGCGCCGCCGGCAACTGGAGCCGCGGCGGCGGTATCGCAACAGTAGCCACACCTTGAGCTGCACTCTGCGCAGCCGGGTGAACAACTCCCTTTCGGACCACACGGTCCGGGAGGGAGTCAATAAGGCTTAATTCAAAGCGGCGGCAAAGGATAATTTTTGGGTGATTTTGTCTAAACCAGGCTAATCCCGGGATTAGGCGGGAGCATCCCGGGATCGGGTTGGAAGGCGCTGTTATAACGGTTTAAGTGTAAACACCTCCTAAGCCGTTTAAACCAATCTAAACCTGTCTAAACTTTTTGCCTGAAGGTTTATCAGGTTGAGGGAAAGACCGGCAGGCGCCTTGGCTGATAAAATATAACCCAGCGAAACTGATAATATCCGCTGGTTGAATAAAGGAAGTTTTTAAGGAGTGTGGAGCCGAAGGTGAAGGTATTATTCCTGGTTCTGTCGGTAATTGTCGCGCTCGTGTTCTTGCCCGGCGGTATGGCCCGCTGGGAGCATGACGCGGAGATTACCGGCAAAATCCACACGGGCAACTGGAACAAGCATCATCATTCCGCGCCGGAAAACACCTCCGGCGATTATCCCACGTTGATTGGTGACACCGGCGCGGACGATCGGCCGGAAGTCATACCATGTGACTACGAGCGGGAAGGGCTGGGAAATTTCCAATAGAAATGCGCGACAACGCGGGCGTCTCAAAATACAGCCGGATCATGCTGCCGGCCATGTTATGCGTGATGTACCTGCTCATCAACATGTCGGTCAGCCGGACGGGGGACAGTTTTTTGCTGGCCTACGTGGCGCAGCCGCTGCTCTGGTCAGGGGTGGCTTACTTTGTCTGGCGGCTGCCCCGGCCGGGGATCTCCGGAAAGATGCGCCTGCGCTCCCTGCTGAGCTGGCTGGCGCTGCTCGCCGCCGGTTTCCAGATCATATTTCAACTGGCCGGCGGCATGGTGGAAGGTTTCGGCAAGAGTCCCTCGTCCTTCACGTTTCTGGGGATAGCCAGCAACATCCTCTACGTGGGCGCCTGCCTGGCCGGCACGGAGACGGCCCGGGCCTACCTGATCAACAGCCTGGCCAAGCGGCGCCTCCACCTGAAAATAGGATTACTGACGCTTTTTTTCGCGGCCCTCGGTCTTCCCTTCAGCGCGGTTGGCGGTTTCCGGACCGGCTTCGAGTTCGTCAAGGTTGCCGGAAGCGTGATCCTGCCGGGTCTCACCGAAAACGTTGCGGCCTCCTACCTGGCTTACCTGGGCGGCCCGTTGCCGGCCTTGATTTACCGCGGCGCGCTCCAGTCCTTTATCTGGTTTTGCCCGGTTTTGCCCGACTTGAGCTGGACGACCAAGACCCTGCTGGGCGCCTTTATCCCGGCCTTCAGCCTGTTCATGATCCACCGGATCTACCTGCTGGAGTCCAGGGAACTGAGGAAAAAGAATCATGCCGGGGAAAATCCGGCCGGTTGGATCATCACCTGTGTCGTTTCGGTACTGCTGGTCTGGTTTTGCGTAGGCATATTTCCCGTCTTTCCGTCGGTGGTTTTAAGCGGCAGCATGATGCCCGTGATGTATAAGGGCGACATCGCCCTGGTCAAAAAGATTTCGGGAGACGAGGTCAGGCTGGGTGATGTGATTGATTTTCGCCGGGATAAGATGCTGATTACCCACCGGGTGATTGAAATTAAGGAAAACCATGGCGCCAGGGTTTTCCGGACCAAGGGCGACAACAACAGCGGGCCGGACCCGGACCTGGTCGGCCCGCAGCAGGTGAGGGGCAAAGTGGTTTGTACAATCCCGAAAATCGGTTGGGCCGCTTTATTTGCCAAGACGCTGGCCGGGATGGTCAAACCGGGTGCGAGTCCCCAGGGGATGGAATTTTAACAATGGTTATTAACTTGAAGCCAATTAAAAATATAAATGATCAAGGCTGGAAGCACCGGATGGACAGGAGAGTCAGGCTGGCCTGCCTGGCTATGTGCGCGGCGCTGCTGGCCCTGACATCGTTCCTGTTTTTGAAGTCCCTTTTTTGGCACGGCACGGCGCGGGAGACAGTGCCGCTGGTTTCCTACAACCAGACAGCCCGGGTGGACTACCGGGTCTACTTTATCCCGGGCAACAACCTGTACGCCGAAAATAGCCTCGGGGCGGGCAACGTGTACATGACCAACTTCGTTGATTACATCACTACCTCTTTCAAGTACACCTTCAGCGCCGACCGGGTGTCCGAGGTCAGGGGCGAATACGGAATAGTCGCCCTGGCGGAAGCGCTGGCCGGCAAGGAAAACACAAAAATCTGGCAGCGGGAATTTGTGCTGCTGCCGAAAAAAGCCTTTAGCGGCAATGAACGGACCGTCTCCGTCCAGGAGGAGTTGCCGCTGCGCCTGCCGGAATACAATACCTTCGCCAGTAT
Source organism: Pelotomaculum isophthalicicum JI (assembly GCF_029478095.1). NCBI lineage: Bacteria > Bacillati > Bacillota > Clostridia > Eubacteriales > Desulfotomaculaceae > Pelotomaculum > Pelotomaculum isophthalicicum. The sequence continues at coordinate 19,181 of NZ_JAKOAV010000022.1, forward strand.
GGTGATCAAGGATACGGAGCTGATTCCGAACGAGGTCAACCTGACCGTGCGCTGGAACGTGGACGTGGAAGCCGTTACGGACAGCGGGCAAATCAAGGATCAGATAGCCCCGACCCTGGTGGTGCCGCTGGTCCGGAAAGCTTTTGAGATCGGCGGGGAGCCGGTTAAAGAAAAGCCCGGCGCCATCAGCGCGACCAGGTCCGTGCCGGCCCAAACCGACCGGAAAAAGGCCGCCCTGTACGGCGCGGCCGCCGGCCTCAGCGCCGTCATCCTGGCCCTGCTGCTCCGGTTCACCGGCGGAAGCGCGGGGCGGACCGATCCCCTGGAGGCCAGGTTCAGGCGAATTGTTAAAAAATACGGCTACCGCATGGCCGTCATCGAGGGAGAGATCCCTGGCGAACGCGGGAACGCGATCCCGGTCCGGTCCGTGGACGACCTGGCGCTGATTGCCGACGAGCTGAACAAGCCCGTCATGTACCGGCCGCTTTCGGAAACCGATAATATGGCGACGTTTTATGTCTTCGACGAGCCAAAGTTGTTTGTTTATGAATTAAAAAAGGAGGGATAATTAAAATGTTAATAGTCAAAAAAAACTGGTTTTACAAGGTTTGCCTGACCGTCCTGGGCGCGCTGCTGAGTTCAGCCTGACCGCGCCCGCGCCGGCCCTGGCCGCGTCGACCGAGGTACAGATCGACGGAAACGGGGTGACGAATCCCACTACCTTCACCGTGGCCCAACTCCAGGCCTATGTGAACAGAATTGAAGTGCTCACCACCCAACCTAGTCAATGGGATAGCTCCATTCAGGCTAGTCCGGCCAGCGGGCCGCCCCCGGCCAACGGCCAGGTGGCGCTGTCCATACCCGGTACCCCAGACAACGGGCTGGAAGACACGGACAAGATTTACTATACCACTGACGGCAGCACCCCGACCCTGAACAGCCCGATCTATAACTGGATTGGCAGCAGATGGTGGTATGACCACCCAGGTCTGAACACAATCAATCACCCGATCACCGTCAGCACTACCGGTAAAACAGCGATCAAGGCCGTCAGGATCGGACCCCCCGGCCAAAACAACCAAAACGGAAAAACGAACAGCGATGTGCAAACCTTCGTCTACACCAACCGCGCCAAGGGGGATATCGACTACGACGGCTACATCGATGTCACAGACCTGGGGATAATGATCGACATTATCAGTGCCGAGTATACCCCCAATGATTTTGAGATTTACGCCGCTGATCTCGACTCCGACGGCTACGTTGACGTCACGGATTACGGCATGCTTATAGACTTGATCTCGGGCTAGCGGATTTCCGGCTTTCAACGTTACCCGTCCGGTATGCTACCCACCCCCTTCACCCGGGGGTGTTTTTTGTCCAAATACAGCATGGTTTAGTTTGAGTTATCTAATAGATTATTATTGGGTTAATTTATTAGATAAGTATAACCCGAGGGCTAGACAGGAGTAGTTATAAATTAAATGAAAGCGTGGCTTAACCGGAGTTCTACTGTTATCTTCTAAACCGGTCTAAACCTATTTGTAGAAATTTTATCCTTTTGTGGTAATGATGGTTTACGCTATGTTTGTTAAAATATAATATCGTTCTGGACATCCACAGTGTAACATCCTAGTCTGCCCGCCTGTGGCCTCGCGCGGCTATGGCGGCTGACCGGCAGGGCCGGCCCGGAAACAGGCCTGCCTCCCAGTGCGGAAAGGGTTGTTTGCCTGCTGTGCACAACGGCTGGACGCGTTTTCCGCGCCCGGCTGTTTTTGTTTTGTCAATTTCTGGCGATAAGGGGAGTATGATCACGCCGGCAGTTAAAAATATATGGCTCTGTAAGCTCTTTGTGAAATTACTGGTATTGCTGCTGCTCGTAGGCTTATCCAACCTGATGGCGCCCATGGCGGCCCTGGCCGATCAGTCGGACTCGGTGGAGATCACCGGGGACGGAGTGACTGCCCCCGTGACCTTGACCCTGTCCCAGCTCGAGGGCATGAAACAATACGAGCACGTGTACAGTGTGATCAACACCTGGCCTACCAAAAAGTGGTACATAGGGAAAGGTGTCAAGCTGAGGGACCTGCTCGCCCTGGCGGGGATGACAGAAGAGGCCAGGCTGATCAGATTTGTGTCGAACGACGGGTACGAAGTGACGCTTACAGTTAAGGAGTTGTTCAAAGACAAGCGCTATTATTTCTCGCGCTTAATGGACAACCATGCCAGCGACGGGAGCGTTCCAGGCTCTCCGGAGGGCGCGCGGGAGGTGGAGCCGATCCTTGCCCTGATCAGCAGCGAGGGCAGTGACAACCCCGCCGAAATGAACGACCGGGACGCGCTGCTGCTGCTCATCGGGCAGCGGGCGGTTACCGAGCAGAACAATAACTTGTTTTTAAAATATGTGGCTAAAATCGAGGTGCTTACCGACGCCCCACCCAAATGGGACAGCCCGAAGGCGAGCGTGGCCGGCGGAGAGGTGCCCGCGGGGACCAAGATCGAGCTCAGCAATAAGCACAATGACGCGGACAAGGTGTATTACACCACGGACGGCAGCATCCCGACCATTAACAGCCCGATGTACAACAAGAGCGCAAAGCGGTGGTGGCCGCTGCGGCCGGACGATTTGGACAGCGTCAACCGGCCCATCGAGATTAAAAAGGACACGGTGATCAAGGCCGTCACCATCGGTCCCGGCAAAGAGGACAGCGACGTTGTAACCTTTACCTATAAAGCTGATCTCACGGGCAAAGCGGCGGACCCGGCGAAGAGGCCGGCCGGGCCGCCCACCAAGATCACCCTCGACCAGGACACGGCCAGTCTCAAAGTCGGTAACACCATTGAGTTGGTGGCGAGCATAGAACCATACAACACCATGGACCACGACGTGACCTGGAGTTCCAGCGACACCAGGGTGGCCACGGTCGACGGCAACGGCCTGGTGACGGTGGTCGGCCCCGGCACGGCCACCATCACCGCGAGGACTGTGGCCGGGAACCTGTCGGCTTCCTGCGTCGTGCATGGTCAAAGCCTGACTAACGCAGGTTCTCAGCAGAGCGGGTCGCGGGAGATGCCCAAAAAAGCGCCAGTGCCGGAGAGTGGACGGCGTTCCCCGGCGGAAAATGAGATTATCGCCACCAACCGGCAGAGCCCGGCGGAGAAAAAGGCGGCTGCCGGCGATTCGACAACTGCCGATAGGCAGCCGGAGATACCTGCCGAACAGCCGGTGCCGGAAGCCAACCGGCAGTACCTGGCGGAAAAAAAGGAAGTTGCCGCCGCTTCAACTACCGGCGGTGTCACCCCGGAGCAGCCGGATGTACAACCCTGGCGTGTTTTCGAGATGTCGGCCGATGATATACCCTTGAAGTTACAGGAGGAGGCAGATATACAGGACGGTTACGCGGCGGTTGTGTTTCTACTCCTGTTTCTAACCGGCGCGATTAAGAGGTACTTGGAATACGCAAAGGAGGTAGCTAGGTGACAATATCTGTGTTAACCCCGTTGAAAGATACAATGCATGTCATCTCGTCGGCTTTACTAATGCCTACCGTCGCGGTCCTGCTGCTGTTACTGGCCTTTACCGTGATTGAACTGGGCGGCCTGCTTGTGGAAACCCTCATGGAGCGGCGCCGGGCACGGGTAAGGGTGCCGGAGTTGGTTGACGCCTTTCAGGGGAAAGAAGCCGTTCAGATCATGGACGAGATCGAAAATAGCCGGTTGTTCCGGCGCCAGAAAGCGGCTCTGGGCGAGTTGATCAAGCACCGCCATTTGCCCGCCACCTCCCTGCAGGCCCTGGCCCGCCGGCTGCTTGCCGGCGAGGAACTGCATTACGCCGGGATCACCAACAGGACCGACCTGGTGGCCCGCCTGGGGCCCATGTTCGGGTTGATGGCCACTCTGATTCCACTGGGGCCGGGCATGATCGCCCTGGGCCAGGGCGACACCAGGACCCTGGCCGACTCCCTGCTCACCGCCTTTGACGCCACGGTGACCGGCCTGGCCGCCGCCGGCATCGCCTTTGCCATCTCCCGGCTGCGCAAAAGGTGGTATGAGGATTACTTGAGTTCACTTGAGGCCTTGCTGGAAAGCTTACTGGAGGTGTTCGCCCGTGGACGGGGGACTGAGAAGCAGGAGACGCGGAACGCCTGAGGAGGTCAATCCCATGGATGGCGCCATCAACATTGTGGACGCCATGCTGGTGTTTGCCTGCGGGCTGATGCTCTCCCTGGTCATGCACTGGAATGTCGACCTGGGCCGAATAGGTGAGCGCGTCAACCTGGAGCGCGGCCGCGAGGTTTTGCAAGATCCGGAAATACGGGACGATCTGATCGAAACCGAAGAGGGCCGGGGCAGGCTTTATGAAAAGATGGGCACGGTTTACAAAGACCCTGCCACGGGGCAGTTGTTCATGTTAACCAACCAGTAGAACAAGTGAAAGGGGTATCTGCTCAATGCAAATTGTTAAACAGAAATGGTTTCGCGGGCTTATGGCGACTATTCTGGGAGCGCTGCTGCTGGCCGGCGCGTTAAGCCTGGTGGCGCCGCCGGCGGCCCTGGCCGATCCCTCGACCTCGGTCGAAATCACGGGAGACGGGGTAAAGACTCCGGTGACGCTGACCCTGGCCCAACTCCAGGCCATGGAGCAATACCAGCATGTGTACAGTTGCATCAACACCTGGCCCACCAAGAAATGGTACGTGGGCAAGGGAGTTAAGTTACGGGACTTGCTGGCCAAGGCGGGGATGCTTGAGACGGCCAAGTTAATTAAGTTCACTGCTAAGGACGGCTACACGGTGACGCTGACGGTGCAGGAATTATTAAAAGACAAGCGTTATTACTTCCCGCGTTTCAAGACCGGCGGCGACGGTGACGGGAATACGCCCGGCGACCCGTCGGGCGCGGAAGAGGTGGAGCCCATCCTCGGTCTAGTGAGCGTCGAGGGCAGCAATAACCCCAAGTATATGAACGACATGAATGCTTTGCTGCTGATGATCGGACAGCGGGCGGTCACCGAGCAGACCGGTAATTTGTTTGTTAAATACATAAGTAAAATTGAGGTACTCACCACCGAGCCGGAAAAATGGGACGCTCCGCAGGCGAATCCGGGCGGCGGCGTGGTGCCTGAGGGGACCATGGTGGCGCTGAGCAACGCCCACAATGACGATGACAAGATTTACTACACGACGGACGGCAGCACCCCGGACTTGAACAGTCCGATGTACAACTGGATTGCCAAGCGGTGGTGGTCGGCACGGGCGGATGTTCTGGGCACGATCAACCACCCGGTCGGGCCAATCAATAAAAACACGACGATTAAGGCTGTGACAATAGGCCCCGGCAAGCTGAACAGCGACGTGGTCACCTTCTCCTACCAGATTGCCGGAACAGAGAGCGCTTCCGCAACCACGGCGGGCACAGCCGGCCTGGAGAATCAAAGGAAAGATGAAACACCGGGCAGTCCGCCGGTAAAAGTGATCAAGCTCACCATCGGACAAACGGGAGCCAGTGTTGGCGGTAGCCCCTTCACCCTGGACGCGGTGCCTTACGTCAATACCAAGGTCGAACGCACCCTGGTGCCGGTGCGGTTTGTCAGCGAGGCCCTGGGCGCCGGAGTGAAATGGAATGCTGAGACTGGGCAGGTAACCATCACCGGTGCAGGGAAAGAGATTGTCCTGACCCCGGGCTCCACCAGCGTGCTTGTAAACGGACAGACGGCGGCCATCGACTGCGTCCCCGAAACCATACCGCCCGGGCGCACCTTCGTTCCCCTCCGGTTTGTCAGCGAGAACCTGGGGGCGAAAGTGGACTACAATGCTGAAACCGGGGAGATCACGATTACTAAATAACAGGAGTCAGGAGTCGGGAGTCAGTAGTCAGTAGTCAGTAGTCAGAATGGGAGAGGGTAACTAATCAGTCAACCAGGCTGAGGCATGGCGTTATCGTTAGCGAACGAGCGCCGCTAGTTCGGTCCGAAGCGAGCCGTGGTACTGTCGACACGGAATTAATTGGGGACATTCCTTCCCTGATTTTCAAAACAACTTTCGTTTTTATTTTAACCAAGCAAGGTGTGTCCCCTTTCCTCTGAGTAAGCGGTGATAACGCCATGCCTTAATACCGGTTTCACTGAATATATACGAGCAGTGACAGTCATTGATCAAACAGGAAGTGTAAGTTCAATGAAAGGGAACACTTTTTTCCACAAGAAATATTGTCTCTTCTGGATTGTGATCATATTCTGCATCATCTTTGCCTCCGGGTGTAAGGGCGGGGGAGTTGCCCAAAAGGATCAGAGCGGCCCCGCCGGGGAGCAGGCGGTTGTCTTCAGCGGCAACGGCATGGTTAAGGAAACCCGGATGACCATGAAAGAGATGCTGGAAGTGCCTGAGGCCCGGTATGAGCACGTGTATTCCGCCATCAACAACTGGCCCACCAAAAAGAAGTATGCGGCGCGGGGAGTGAAATTGGCCGCGCTGCTGGAGGCCGCCGGCCTCAAGGACGAGGCCAGATGCCTTACGGTTAAAGGTAAGGACGGGTTTGAATGGTCGTTTACACGAGAGCAGTTGCTAGGTACCAAAAGATATTATTTCCCTGGCGTGCTGGCTGGCGATCCGGCAGGGGCCGAACCGGTGGAGCCGATTATCGCTTACGAGTACCTGGAAAACAGCGACAATCTAAGCGAGGCCAGAGCGGACGATTTATGCCTGATCGTGCCGCAGGCCAATGTCAATGAACAGACCAATTACGCCTTTGTCAAGGGGGTCGGCGAGATCGTCGCGGCTGTGGAAGACCCGGGCCGTTGGCCGGTGGCCGCCGTTTTCCCCCCGGAAGGGAAGATTGCCGGGGGCGACACGGTAAAACTGCAGCATAAGGATCTGGGCCTGGTAAAAATGTATTACACCCTGGACGGCTCCACGCCGACAGAAAACAGCACGCTATATAATCCCAGCACCTATCAGCCGGAGTTGAACAAACCGATCAGGATTGATCAAGATACTACCATCAAGGTTCTGGTCAAGGGTTTCGGCAAACATGACAGCGATATCGCCGAGTTTCACTATCAGGTCAGGCAAGGAGGTTGATTGATGTGGTTTTAAAAAAAGGCGTATGTCTTTATGTGGTTTTACTTCTGGTATGCTGCGTCCTGGCCGGCTGTTCCCTGCAGAAGGCCGCCGCTGTCAATCCGGAGTATGAAGGTCAGAAGATCGTTATTGAAGGCGATATGGACGCGCCCAAAGAGATCACCGTGGTAGAAATGCGGGCGCTGACCCAGAAAAAACTGGATGCCAACTTCAACCGGACCACGGGCCTTCTGGAAGAATTTAAAGCGGCCGGCCCCACCGTTCAGGATGTACTGGCTCACGCGGGTATTAAATTTGAGGATTACAAGGGCGTCGGCTTTGTGGGTAAGGACGGTTACTACTGTCTGGTGACGCCGGAAATCATGAGCAGCCGGGAGATGATTCTGGCAATAAACATCGACGGGCGGAGCGAACTGCCGGATGAACTGAGTCCCGCGCGGCTGTGCGTGCAGGGGGAGTTCGGACCTTACTGGGTGAAAATGGTCGACAAGATTGTTTTATACAAGGAGATCCCGGAAAAAAGCATTTCTTCCGTCTGGGTCTTTAAAAACCTCACGCAAGGGATTGAACCTTACCAGTATGAGTATTACGGCAGTAAAGACGACGCCATCGAGCTGGCGCAAGTCTTTTCCCGCTTTGACAACGTGAACAACAAGGCCTTCTTTACCATGAAATCATCGGACGGTTTCAAGAAAAATGAAGCGTTGAACATGGTCAGCAAGCGCTATTACATCAAAATTGAGGGTGAAGGCGCTCCCATGAACATGTCGCCCAACATCAAACTGGGTATGAACGTGCAGCGTATCGCCTGGTTTTCCACAAACGCGGACGCGGCGGTATTCCCTGAAGAATTGATCAAATTGACCGGAGAGAAGGAGGTTGGCGGGCAAAAGGGCATCCCCTTGCAGGCCATGCTGGAAGAAGTGCAGGTCAAGGGCATCGAGGGAAAACAGTTTGAGGTCACCGGCACGGACGGCGGGAGCGTCAATGTCAGCGGCCGGGACCTGGCCGAGGGAATTCTGATCATTAAAGGTGACGGCACTTACCCGGTGGTCTGGACCGAAGGAAAAGGGCTGAGTCCCATCGGCAACTTGATGCGCATCCGTTCAATGGATTAGGGATGATGACTATGTTTTTGGTGAGCAGAATGTTTAAAAAGATAGGGTTGATCACGTTCTTGCTGGTCATTGGGCTGAGCCTTTTGACAGGATGTCAAGGCCAAAAACGGGAGGTAAACCCGGCTTCAGCCGGCAGGGCGCCGGAAAGTCAAGTCAATCAAGCCGCCGGGAAAGCCGGCAGTGGAGAGGTCGTCCTGACCGTCAAGGGATCCGGGGTGGAGCATGAAACGAAGTATAACCTCGACGAATTGAAAAGCATGACGGATGCCCTGGCCGGTGAGTGTTACTCGACCGTTAACAACTGGCCTGCGAAAAAATTTTTTGTGGGTAAAGGCGTCCTGGTTTCCCAGTTGTTGCGCAAGGCCGGGATCAAGGATGAGGCCCGGACGATCACCGTCACGGCCGCGGACGGTTATAACGCCACTTTGACCAGAGAACAATTGGATGAAAAACGGTATTGTTTCCCGAACTTGCAGAAGGGAAGCGCGGAGGGGGCGCGTGAGGTTCCGGCGATCCTGGCCTGGGAGCATCAGGAAGGCGCCAGCGACTTGAGCAAGGCGGTCGGCGGTAACCTGCGCCTGCTTTTCGGCCAGAAAGGAATGAACGACGTGGTCACTGCCGCCTATGTCAAAGATGTGGCTACCATCGAAGTGTCGACCGCGCCGCCCGGCCGGTGGGACGTGGTTGGAGCAGAGCCCGCGCCCGGCAAGGTCAAGCGGGGGACCGGCGTCGTTTTGAGCCATCCCGGCCTGGACCGGGTCAAGATCTATTACACCTTGGACGGGAGCACTCCGGATATTAAAAGCCTGGTGTACAACCCCAGCGCGACGTACTTCCAACCGGACCTGATCAAGCCGATCCCGGTGGACAAACCGGTTACCATCAAAGCTATTGTGATTGGCTACGGGAAACACGACAGCCAGGTGGCAACGTTTAAGTACGACGTGGAGTAGTTTTCGGTTTCGGATGGGAGTTGGGATAGTGTGCGAAAATACATAATTGTAATGCTTGCCGCGGCGGTTATGGCATTGATCATAACAGGGTGTTCGGATTCAAAGAAGATGACCGACCGTCAGAAGGAGGCATTTCAGGAATTACTCGGCAGTGACCAAAGTATTGCTGGTGCAAATGTTAAAGCCATTGAACTGCCGGAGGAAGCGGCGAAAAAGTTTCCGGCTGTGAAAAAAGTGTTTGAGATAACCGCCGGATCACGGAAATATTACGCCTTTGCCGCAAGCCCGCGGGGATACCGGAGCACTATTGATCTTTTCATCTTAATAGACGGAGCCCAAAAAGAGGTGACGGGGATCAAAGTATTGCGGCATGACGAAACACCCGAATACGCGGGAAGCCTGACCAGGGAATGGTTTTTAAACAGATTCAGGAACAAGAGCGCCGGCGCCTATCTAAATCGAGTGGTTTTGGAGGCGTCCCAGCCTAACGACGTGATTCAGATCACCTGTGCCACGGTCAGTTCACAGGCGGTCATTAACGGGGTCAATGCCGCCATGGGAACCTACCGCGAGGTGATCCTGGGCGAGGAAGCACCGCCGGTGCCTCTTGCAGTGGAGGAATTTGTCACGGAAATCAGGTAGAGTGAAGTGCCATGCCGGTAATTAAACGGTAGAGTGTCACTTGTTCAAAAGCGCGGAGGCCATATGGATGACTGAAACAGGTAAGGAATTAAACCCAAAAAAGCTTCTCGGCCTGGGAATTCTGCTGCTGGCATTTATTATAGCTGTTTTCGCGTTCTTGAACCGCGACAGGGAAGGACTGCGGGAAGGTCAATTATTGATTAAAGCGGAAGGTGTCAGGCTAGGCGTCCTGACGGTGGATGACCTTCGCAAATTACCGGAGGTGCGAAAAAGAATGGTCATAAATTCCACCAGCGGACTGACGAGACACGAATTTACCGGTACTCCGCTGGCGGCCGTGCTGGACAGCGTAGATCATGGTCTGACACAAAAGTACGCCAGGATTGTCACGAGGGGCATCGACAACTACACCTCGGGAGTAAGCATGTCCGAAATCTTGCGGCCGGATAATGTATATGTTGTTTATTCTGATTACGGAAAACCGTTAAAAACGAAGACAGGCGGGGAGGGAACCATACAAATCGTTGTTTGCGATGATGAGTTCGGACAGCGCTTTACCAATTATCTGGTGAGCCTGGAATTGCAGTAAACGAAAGGAGGTTACGTTGGCGCGCCAATCCTTTACTCTATTATAAATCCACTAAAAGGAGGGAGATATTCTTGTTTGGCAGGAAAAGTAAAACACTCCGCATCCTGCTTTCAGTATTTTTCATAATAAGTATGCTGTTGAGCTATGGCCCGGCGGCGAATGCCATTGAAAGCACGGTAGTGACTGTCGGTACCGTCACCGGTGAGCCTGGAACAGAGCTCCAAGTTCCGGTTTACTTAACCAGTACGGGTAATGTGGCTGTGGGTCAGTTTGACATGTATTATGACTCCGCCCTGCTAACCTACACGGGTTACGACAGGGGGGATCTGGTGGTTTCCACCAGCCATACTTTCATAGTAACCAACCCGGGAACCGGTCCCAAGAGAACGAGAGTAATTATTTCGAGCAATCCCAAAGTGGGGATCCCGGCCGGTACCGGCACCCTGATCATCCTGAAGTATCAGGTTGCGGCAGGCGCGCAGCCGGGCCAAAGTTGCGCCCTGCAACTAATCAACAATCCGCCCACATCCACCTTGAAACTAAATGACGTCAGTAACGCGGTAATTTCCGCCACCTGGCAGGACGGCCAATTTAGCGTGCCCGCTCTGCCTGATATTACTATAAGCGGTGTTCCGGCCAGCGTTAACCTGGCTAAAAATGACACTCAAACCCTGAGCGTCACCACTGACCCGGCCGATGCCACCGTAACCTACGCTTCCAATAACGAAGCCGTGGCCACTGTAAGCGCCGGCGGCGAAATCAGCGCAGTAGGAGGGGGCAACACCACCATCACCGTCACCGCCAACAGGTCCGGGTATAACACGGCCACAGCCACTTGTAATGTGACCGTACAAGTGCCGGTCAGTGGGGTCACCCTCAATAAGAATAGCACCACTATTACCGTGGACGGTTCCGAACAGTTGACGGCGACTGTAACTCCGGGCGACGCCACCGACAAGAGTGTTACGTGGAGTTCCGACACTCCTGGAGTAGCCACGGTCAGCAATGGCCAGGTGACTGGAGTCGCCCCGGGCGCTGCCACTATCACCGTGACTACAGTTGACGGCGGCTACACCACCACCTGCGATGTGACTGTCAACCCGGGCACCATAACCATCAGCGGTGTACCGGCTAACGCCACCCTGACTGTGGGCGGTACCACCCAGACAATTAACGCCACAACAACTCCTAATAATGCCAGCCTGAGCTACGCCTCCAGCAACGAAGCCGTGGCCACTGTCAGTGCCGGCGGTCTGATCACCGCCGTGGCTCCGGGCGATGCCAACGTCACCGTCACCGCCAGCAAGGCCGGCTACAACCAGGCCACATCGACCATTGCGGTACATGTCAACCCGGGCACCATCACCCTTAGTGTGAACCAGACCAACGTCACCCTGACCACTGACAGCACCCATACCATAGTACCCACGGTAAACCCGGCCGATGCCGGCGTGACCTACTCATCCAGTGACACGAACGTGGCCACTGTCGGTGGCGGCGGCGTGATTACCGCTATGGCTCCTGGTGATGCAAACATCACCGTCACCGCCAGCAAGAATGGCTATAACGATGCTACAAAGACCGTTGCGGTACATGTCAACCTGGGCACCATTACCATTAGCGGTGTTCCGGCCGACGTCACCCTGAATAAAAATAGCACTCAAACCTTGAGCGCCATCACTAATCCCGCTGGTGCCAGCCTGAGCTTCGCTTCCAGCAACACTTCCGCTGCCACTGTAAGCGCCGGCGGCGAAATCAGCGCAGTAGGAGGGGGCAGCGCCACCATTACCGTCACCGCAGCCAAGGCCGGGTATAACACTGCCACAGCCACTTGTAATGTAACCGTGCAAGTGCCGATCAGCGGGGTCACCCTCGATAAGACCAGCACCACTATAACTGTAGACGGTAACGACCAGCTGACGGCGACCGTAGCACCGAACGATGCCACCGACAAGAGGGTAACGTGGAGTTCCGACACACCCGGAGTAGCTACGGTCAGCAACGGCCAGGTGACTGGCATCGCCCCGGGCACTGCCATTATCAACGCTACTACAGTTGACGGCGGCTACACCGCCGCCTGCAATGTGACCGTCAACCCGGGCAACATTACCATCAGTGGTGTTCCGGCTAACGCCACCCTGACCGTGGGCGGCACCACCCAGACAATTAACGCCACAACAACTCCAAATGATGCCACCGTAACCTACGCTTCCAGCAACGAAGCCGTGGCCACCGTCAATGCCGGCGGCTTAATCACCGCCGTAGCTCCTGGCGACGCCAACGTCACCGTCACTGCCAGCAAAGCTGGTTATAATAATGCGACAACAACCGTTGCGGTACATGTCAACCCGGGCACAATCACCCTGAGCGTGGACCATGCCAACATCACCCTGACCACTGACGGCACCCATACCATAGTACCCACGGTAAGCCCGGTCAATGCCGGTGTGAGCTATTCATCCAATGACACGAACGTGGCCACCGTCAATGGCGACGGGGTGATCACCGCCGTGGCTCCGGGCAGCGCCAATATCACCGTCACCGCCGTCAAGGCCGGGTATAACGATGCCACAGCCACCGTAGCGGTAACGGTAAACCTGGGCGCAATAATGGTGAGCGATATACCGGCCAACTACAGTTTGAATGCCGGTGGCACCCAGGCCATTAGCGCTACTGTAAGCCCGGCCGGTGCCAGCCTCAGTTATACGTCCAGCGATCCGAATGTGGCTACCGTAAGTAACAACGGAATCATTACCGCCATAGCCCCGGGCAGCGCCACCATCACCGTTGCCGCCTCTAAAAGCGGCTATACCACGGGCACAGCTACCGTACTGGTTACCGTGGCAGATACAACAGCGCCAACCTGGCCTGCCGGCTGCGGTCTGACCGCTACTGTCGCCGCTAATAAAGTCACCCTCGAATGGTTACCGGCCAGCGACAACTTAGGTGTCACCGGTTACCAGATTTATCAGGATAACAATCTGCTGACCACAGTTACAGGGACTGTCTACTGTACTGTGACTGTGAATACCACGGGCAGCCACAGTTTCAGCGTCATAGCGGTGGATGCCGGCCAAAATGCCAGCGGGGCTTTAACTGTAAGTGTCATTATAGCAGACATCGAACCTCCAATATGGGGAAAAAACAGCGCCTTGACCGCTACGGTCAGCGCACCTGGCAACGTGAACTTAAGCTGGCCAGCGGCAACCGACAGTGCCGGAGTAACCGGATATAGGGTATATCAGGATGAAAACTTGCTGACTACTCCACCAATAACCAATACAAGTTATACCGTCACCGGCGCGACCTACGGCACCTATACCTTCACGGTCCAGGCAGGCGATGCGTCCGGAAACTGGAGCACTGCCGGCTTGAGCACTTCAATTTTCATTGCCCAAATAAATAACACGGTTTCGGGTGATGTATATTCCTATACCGGGCAACCAATCAGTCTGCCGGCGATTGCGCCCCTGAATAATGGTAATGTGCAGTTATGTACTGATATTCCGGCGGGAACTACCATAACCGGACCTGCGATGTGGAATGGTGAAATCCAGGCTCCGACCGTCATGCAAGCGGAAACTATCAACAGCTCATTGGTGACGCCTGATGCCGGGAAGGTCGCATCGGTCAACACGGTCATAGAAGTCGGCTTGAACAACGGCACTTTGGAATTTGACAAGGCTGTAAGGCTCCTCATTCCCGGTCAGGGCAACCTGGACGTTGGCTATATTGACGGAAGCGGCGCGTTTCATAAGATTAATACCGTGGTGGAAGCGACTTATGCAGACGCGGTCACAGCGGAATTGGCTGCCAAATCAGTCCGGGAAGGAAAACAGGTCGTTGGCGGCAATGATCTGGCGGTATGGACCATGCATTTCACCAAGTTCGTCACTTATGAACAGACTAATCGCCATAGTTCCAGTAGTGACGGCGGCGGCAGCGCGACACCCCAGGCAGTTACCTCCACAACCGGAACGGCATTAGTGTCGCCCGGCGTGGGTGGCGTCATCAGCCTGGGCAATGAGGCCACCGTTGAGATACCGGCTGACGCGTTGACCGGAACCAGCGCGGTGGAAGTGAAAGTACAGAAATTGACCACTCCACCAACTGTTCCCACTGGTTTCCGGATGGCCGGCAGCGCTTACGAGTTAAGCGTGGGGGGCAAGAGCAGCTACAATTTTGCCAAAAACGTAACGATCAAACTTAGCTTCAATTCCAGCGCCCTCAGCGCGGACGAGACCCCGGCCATCTATTATTACGACGATGTCAAAGACCAGTGGGTAAACCTCGGCGGCACCGTTTCCGGCAATACCGTTACCGTGCAGGTGGTCCACTTCACAAAATTTGCCGTGCTGGCCGTTAAGAAAGAAGAACAAAAGGTAGAGGCATTAAATGACATCGCCGGTCACTGGGCTGAAGCCAGTATTAAAAAGCTGGTGGCGTTGGGCTGCATTAGCGGTTATCCCGACGGCAGCTTCAAGCCTGACAACAATATCACCAGGGCTGAATTTGCCACCATATTGGTAAAGGCGTTCAAGCTTGATAACAAGGGCGGCAAAATTTTTGCCGACACGGCAGCGCACTGGGCTAAAGACTACATTGCCGCGGCAGCGGCCAACGGGGTGGTCAACGGCTATGACGCCGGCGCCTTTGGCCCGGACGACCTGATCACCCGTGAACAGATGGCCGTGATGGTTGTCAAGGCAGCTAAACTCGCCACGGAATCTTCTCAGGGGACATCCTTTAAGGATAGTTCTGCCATTTCTCCCTGGGCTGCCGGAGCAGTGGCCGTCGCAGCGCGCAATGGTGTTATTAAAGGCTATCCCGACGACATATTCCTGCCGCAAGGCCGGGCCACCAGGGCTGAAGCCGTGACGGTTATTGTAAATGTGTTGAAATAGCATTTATGGCCGGCAATTGCCGGCCATTTTTACATAGAATAATTTTGAAGCATTGGGGTCTAACTACATGTTTTAACGGGGGTGCATGGCAGAATTGCAGTGTTGGCGCAAGATGCTCGATAAATTCTCTATATTTGATTTAATCGTAATTGCTATGATTTCCGCCCTGGGCATCGCCAGCAAACCCCTGATTGTGCCCCTGAGCCATATTATTACCGGGCCGTTATTGATACCAGGCGGGGTTGTGGCCGGTGGTTTTTACATGCTGTGGATTGTGCTCGGGGCGGGAATAGTAGGCAAACCAGGAACGGCCACTTTGCTCGGGATTGTTCAGGCGCTGATGGTTTTCGGATCGGGAATATTCGGATCACACGGAGCCATGACTTTGCTCAGTTACACTTTGCCTGGTGTTGCTGTTGACCTGATTCTTTATTTAATCAAGCATAAGGTATGCTGTCCGGCTTGCGCCTTCCTTGCCGGTTTGACAGCCAACGTCACAGGTTCGGTGCTGGTGAATATTATTTATTTCCGGCTGCCCTTTGTGCCTTTAATGCTTGCTTTGTCTGTGGCGGCTTTATCAGGTGGACTTGGTGGCATAATTGCCTTTAGAGCATCTCAGTTAGTCAACAAAATTTTGCCCTGGGGGAAAGGTTTCAAAGGGAGTTAGAAAGATGTCTTCATTTTTTGGAGGTCAACTGACGTGGACGCAATTGTGGTTGATAATCTGACTTATAAGTATCCGGCAGGAAGGGAAATTTTGAAAAATCTAGACTTCAGGGTCAGACCGGGGGAGATAGTGGCGGTTATAGGTCTCAGCGGGTGTGGCAAAAGCACCTTGTGCTTATGTCTCGGCGGTATTATCCCTCACTATCTGGGGGGGGAGCTGACCGGGCAGGTATGGGTGAATGGAAAGAACACCAGAGAGTATAAGGTTGCTCAACTGGCGCTGGAGGTAGGTCTGGTTTTCCAAGACCCCGATACGCAGCTTTTTTCAGCGACGGTGGAAGATGAAATAGCTTTTGCCCCGGAGAATCTTTGCCTGCCTGTAGAAGTAGTAAGAGAGCGTGTCAATAGTGTGTTGGAGATGTTGGGAATTAGCGACTTGAGACAAAATAGCCCAAGCAACTTATCCGGAGGGCAAAAACATTTAGTTGCCATGGGAGCGGTTTTAGCTCTTGATCCCGCCATCCTGGTGCTTGATGAAGTGATGGCCCAGCAGGACTCACTGGGAAAAAAAACGATCAAGGACATCCTGGTTGATTTGCGTCGGCAAGGTAAAACTATCTTAATTGTTGAGCATGACCTGGAGAGCGTCTCTATCGCGGATCGTGTTTTGGTGCTTGAAGGCGGGTTTCTGATTAGGGACGGACAAGCGGCAAATATACTGGAGGAGCGGGAATTCCTGATCCGGCAAAAATTAGCGTATGAGGTTTAATCGCGAATGGGGTTTATAGATCTATATAATGTTTCTTACAGCTATCCCGGTCAAAGCAGGTCAATTTTGAACGACATAAATTTAAGCATCTTGAAAGAGGGAATTACCGCTGTTACGGGCTCAAACGGCAGTGGTAAGACAACTTTTTCCAAACTACTTACAGGAATATTAACACCAACAAAAGGGTGCGTCAAATTAAACGGACAATTATTGACCTCCCTGTCTCTGGCGCAAATTGGGCGTCAAGTCGGATATGTTTTTCAGAACCCGGAAAAGCAGCTGTTTTGTGAGACAGTGGAGGAAGAGATCAGTTTTGGCATGCATAATCTTGGATTTCCCTTAGACCAGGTGGCGTTAAAAACCAGGGATATTATGGAGTATTTTGAGTTGACCCGGTACTCTCAATCCTTTCCCCATAATCTGAGCGCGGGAGAAAAAAGACGCCTGGCTATAGCAGCGGTTATTGCGCTGGAACCTGATTTGCTGATTCTTGATGAACCGACAACGGGTTTGGATCCTTACCGCAAAAAATTGTTGGGTGATTATATGGAAAGAATTATAGCTTCAAATAGAGGTGTGGTTATAATCAGTCACGATCATAAATTCATTGACAGGTACGCAACCCGGTTAATCAGGCTCAGAGAGGGACAGTTCACAGAAGGCTAGGGAAGAAAATATGATCAACCTTGACCCAAGGACTAAAATAGTGGTTATATTATGTCTTTCAACGCTGGCTATTTTTTTAAATTCACCCCGGTTGTTACTGCTGTTGTTTGTCTTCACATTGGTTATTTTATTATTATTCCACATTAATTTTTTCGGTATTATATTTAGATTTAATAAGCTAATGCCCATATTACTGGTGATGCTCATAATGCAAAGTGTTTTTACCTCGGGCGGACAAGTTCTGGTTTCTCTTCATGGTGTTAATATCCTTACGTCGCACGGTGTTAGTTCCGCCCTTTGTATTTTATTTAGAATGCTTATTTTTTTTGGCTCGGCGATGATTATTATGACAAGCAGTCCCAAAGATTATATTTTGGCCCTGGTGCAGTTTAAGATTCCTTACGAAATCGCTTTCATGGTCATGGTGGCGTTTCGTTTTTTGCCTGTTCTTAAGGAGGAGCTCAACGATACCCTCGTAGCGATGCAACTCCGGGGAGTTGAGTTGAAGAGAATAGCATGGAGGAAAAAGATTAAATTCTATACGCATTTTTTAACCCCCTTGCTTTCCAGTGTGATGATCAAAGCCTATCAACTGTCCATCACAATGGAGTCCAGGGCGTTTAGAGTATACCGGCGGCGAACTTACTTGCGACTTTTAAAATATAGTGTTTCAGATTATCTTGTTACAGTGTTCTTATTAACAGTGACGATAGTGGTTCTCTTACAAGATTTAATCAATCAATGGATAAAGTGTTAATTAAAATTAAAGGTTTTATTATTTTACTTCCGAGGAGTGGATTGATTGAAAGTATTTTCAGTATTTGGTTATTCCAAGTCCGGAAAGACGACAACTATTGAACAAATTATCCCGGAACTAAAAAAAAGGGGTTACAGGGTCGGCTCGGTAAAGAATATTCACAATGAAGGTTTTTTTCTGGATGTGGTGGGAAGCAACACCTGGAGGCATAGACAAGCCGGTTCGGAGATGGTTGTGGCCAGGGGACTAAAGGAGACTGACATTCTCTTGCCGCGGCAGTTGGATATGGAAACGATATTGGGCTATTTTAATCATGATTATGTTATCGTCGAAGGTGTATCCGATACTATTCTGCCTAAAATACTCTGCGCCTATGAGCATGAGGAAATTGAAGGCCGATTGAATGATTTTATTTTCGTGATTTCCGGCCGTATTTCCAACCATTTATCAGAATATAACGGTATTCCGGTAATCAATCCGCTATCAGATGTTAAAAAATTAGTCGATCTGATTGAGAATAAAGTTGCGGATAAAATGCCTTTTGTAAATGGCTTGGAGCATTGCGGAGCCTGTGGCTGCAATTGCCGTGACTTTGCTTTAAGAGTTCTTAATGGCGAGTCAATACAGAAAGAGTGTGTTTTTATAAAGAACAGGGTGTCCGTTACTATCGGTCAAAGAGAAATACTGGTTGATTCCTTGTTTGAGTCTCAGTTAAATAGCAGTATTGTTGGACTTTTAGCTCAGTTGGATAATTTTAATCCTGATGATGAAATAAAAATATCAATAGGGAAGTAATGTCATGGATAGTATCAATAAGCTGGAACTAGCCCTGGGTGTTAAGGTTTCATATACTGAAAAGAAACATAGCTTACGTAACAATGTTTTTTTCGTTAAAACAATAGCCGGGGGAAATTTGAAGCAATGTTATGTCATCAAGGAATATGCTAATTCATCAGCGGGGAATGAGGTTTTTATTATTGATGCCTTGCATAAACAGGGAATAAACGTGCCGGAAGTAATATGGTATGATGACAAATGTATTATAATGCAATATATTCCCGGTGTTTTATTGACGGATTTACTAATAGACCACAAATTAGAGCAAGAGATATGGATAAATGCGCTTGCCACATGGTTGCGTAAGTTGCATGGGTTTATGAATATATCTAACCAAGTTTGTTTATGCATGTCTGATTTAAACTTGCGCAATTTTATTTTCAATGGCCGGGAGTTCTACGGTATAGATTTCGAAAGCGTATGCTTTTATCCTCCGGAGAGAGATCTTGGCGGGATATGCGCATTTATATTAAATAACGATCCAATGTTTGAATATTGGAAATATGGCATTTGCAATTCCCTGATTAAGGCTTATGAGACAGTGCCCGGTATCAAATCCTTTGACAGGCTTGATCACGAGGCTATACGGTGCTATTTAATTGAAGAGCTAAAGGCGGCTGCTGAGAGGCGAGAAAGTCAACGCCATTACTTAAATGAAAAAATAAAAGAATTTAGTTGCACACCATTGATGGGATCAATCCTTTAAATTGAAGCTGCCAGTGGGGGTTACCAAATCAAACTGAAATAGGACACGCCTTTTAGGTAGTGTCTTTTTTTTATTTCGTAGAGAATTTGTATGCGGCAATTTTGAGGCATAATACACAAATACCATTCTTTTACATATTATGAAATATGGATAAAGTATAGATTTTGTCATAGGAGTGATTTATATATGGCCAGTGATATTTTGTTGAACTTAAACCTGGGGGAATCGTGTGATATTGGGCCGGCAAGTGCGCAGCAGCGTCGTCAGGAGGCGTACCGCCATCGTGTGGAAGCGGCGTTGGTTGAAAAGAACCTTCCTCTTCCGGGCCATCCATGTAACGGTGATGAATAGTTGTACGCAGATAAAATTGGCAACTATTCCAAGGCGTTGCCACACAATAATCTCGGTGAGGTTGACCTTAACTCCTATCAAGCCTTGATTGAGGCTTTAACGACCGGCAACCCGGATTTATTTGAATTAATACCACTCGGGGGTGTCGCCAAACTCACTGATCCCCAGGCTGCTTATGCTTATGAAATGGCGGGACCTGATTCCCATCATTTAAGTATGATTGCGCCGCCGGCCTACAGCAGCGCCTGGAATGCAAGTGAAATGGCCGAATTATACTGGCAGGCGTTAACCCGTGATGTTCCTTTCCTGGACTACAACACCGATCCGCTCACCCTCGCTGCCGCTTCTGACCTATCTAAATTTTCGGACTTTCGCGGACCGAAAGTTAACGGCGCGGTCACTACGGGAACCCTGTTCCGCGGGGATACGCCCGGTGACCTGGTCGGACTTTACATTTCCCAGTTCCTTTGTAAGGATACTCCCTTTGGGACTACAACCTTTGTCCAGAAATATCGCACTACAGTGGCCGGCGATGACTACATGACTTCCTATGAGGATTGGTTGAACATCCAGAACGGACTTGCTCCGTCAGGGCAGAATCAATTCGACCCCACGCCCCGCTATATCCGCAACGGCCGTGATATGGCCTTATGGGTTTACCAGGATTTCAGCTATCAGGGCACTCTCACCGCTTGTTTGATTCTGCTCGGTTTTGGCCAGGCGGCGTTAGACCCGGCCAACCCTTACCTGCGTTCTGCTACCCAGGTCGGTTTTCCCACCTTTGGCGGCCCGCATATTCTGGATTTGGTGGCCGGGGCGTCACGGAAAGCACTGGAAGCCGCCTGGTTCCAGAAATGGCTGGTCCATCGCCGGCTCCGCCCTGAGGCGTTTGGAGGGGACGTCCAAAACGTCATGACGGGCGCGGCAAGTTACCCGATTAACACGGAACTGCTCAATTCTCAGGCTCTTTCCCAGGTCTACAGCTAAATATGGCACCTATTTGTTGCCGCAGGCATTCGCGGGAGGCTGCCCCACTCATCCGGCTTATCCCTCCGGTCACGCCACCTTTACCGGGGCAGGGGTTACTATGATGAAGGCATTTTTCAAGGAATCGTTTATTATACCCAACCCGGTGGTAGCCAGTAATTCCTCAAGAAGGTTGCGATGTTTATCAGATAATTAAAGGGACATAGTTATGTTGGGATACCTGAATTCTCCATTCCATACAGTAAAATAAAAAATTCAATTAGGGAAGATAGCCCTATCGCGCGGTTGATCAAAAATTAAAAAATGAAGCAAGTCAATGAGCCGGTTTCTTACGCAATAATAAGGTGGTGCTTAGCGCCACCTTAAAAATTTTGATTTAATAATTTTGTATAATGCGGCTTGCGGCTATTATAAAGAGCTATTATAATTTTACTCTAAGGAAAATAGTAAAATGTGGATGGCATATTTGCTTTGCTGTTGGGAGTGAGATGTACTGGGGACTATTGTTAACGTTGCGGCGATCGCATTTGGCGCCGCTTTTGGCTTGTTGTTTAGAAAAGGAATATCTGAAAAGGTCGGCTGCACAATCATGCAAGGGCTTGGTCTGGCGGTTCTTCTTATAGGCTCCAGCATGGCTCTGCAAACCAAACAGGTTTTGGTAGTTATTCTTAGCCTGGTCTTTGGTGGTTTGACTGGTGGATTGCTAAATATCGAGGGAGGTTTAGCCCGTCTGGGTAAATGGCTGGAAGAAAAAGTTGGCGGAGAAACAGGGGAAGTTGGCAAGGCATTTGTTACAACCAGCCTTATTTACTGTGTGGGAGCAATGGCTATTATGGGATCAATTGAAGATGGTCTTAACAATAACCCTCAGATTCTTTTTGCCAAAGCAGCCTTAGACGGAATTTCAGCGGTAGTTTTCGCCTCCACTATGGGAATAGGGGTTATTTTTTCTCTTTTCCCTGTGCTAATTTACCAGGGTTCCATAACGCTTCTGGCCGCATACGTAAAAGACTTTCTCAGTCCTGACGCGGTGGCGGAAATGACAGCCACCGGCGGATTGCTGATAGTGGGGATTGGCCTGAACATTCTTGGTATTAAGGATATAAAGGTTGGCAACCTGCTTCCTGCGATTTTTTATGCTTTACCCCTCACTATAGTGCTTTCTAAAATAATCCCGGCGTGAGATTTTGCATTGACTCTAAATTTAACAGCATGCGTTGAGTTCTCGGTGATAACACGAGTATAGAATGTCCGCTTAAGAAGGAATAGGAATATTCTTCAAATAAAGATCCTGCAGGCATAGCTTGTAGGATCTTTTAATTAATTGAGGAACTCATTTCATAATTTCCTATTATATTGTATCAGAACAGAAAATAAGGCTGTCCATGAGAGCCGTTGAACTATAGATTCAGGAAGGATTCGTAAGATGCTCAGGTTTATTCCTTTCAAAAAAAAAGAGAAAAGGCTGAAATCCGAAAAGTTGTCTGATTCCAAAATATTACCTGATAATCAGATGATAAGTAATCAATTAGAAATTTCAATAGGTGGCATCATGGCTAGATTATCGCGTAATAATACAGCTCAACCACAGAACGAGCTCACAGTGGTAATTCCCCGGGCGGAAATTCGCCGTAAATATTATAACAACGGGCGTCTGATCGCTGAAGAAGAAATAATATTAAATAGCATTACTTTGGTTGACGCACCTTTACATACTCCTGAAGGTAAATAAGAATTTCAGTTCCATCTGGATTGCTTATCTTTTTTTTCATCACGCCCTGGTGATATCTTCTTATCGTTATTGTCATTTATTTTCCCCTTACCGGTAATATGGTCATTATCTTTTTTATTTCCATTGTCATCTTCTATGTTTTGCTGTTTTTCATAGATATTTTTGCTGTTTTCTTTTTCAGTTATTCTATTCTTTTCTTCGTCGTAGCTATTAGCGCTATTATCGTCATTATTATGGTTATTATCGTTATTATGGTTATTGATACTATTATGGTTGTTGATGCTGCTACGGTTAATGATGCTATTACGGTTGTTGATGCTGTTATGATTAATGCTGATGTGATTGCTGTTATCGCCTAATAGCTCACTGACTGAGATTTTCTTTTCCTTTTCCAATTCCTTCAGACTCATGGCGCTTATCTCATCGATATTTACGGTAACTCCTCTATTAGCGGATTTCTGTAGTAAAAGGTACCTTCCTGTGGAAATACCAGCCTTCTCAGCTTCCTGTCGAATTGTAGTATCTACGGGTTCAATAATTACTTCAGTGTCCAAACCGTTTAATTCGACTGGACTTTTTATTGATTCATAAATAGATTCCAAATCATCGGCGAAATTTTCATCATCATCATCAGTAGTCAGGGTAACTAATATGATGTTGTCGTCTTTAACTGCGAGAAATTGGTCTTTTATTGCTTGGTCTACAATAAGCTTAGCTGCTTCATGCAAGTCCAGACCGGTTACTTTGATCTCTTTCAAAATAGTCGCGCCGTCATTGTTCAACCCGCGGGCTGAGGATACTCTCTTGTCAGCCAGTATTGCCAACTCAATACTGGGGTTAATGTCGATGGTCATGAAAGCTGCCGCTGGTTGTGTACGTCCCAAGTAAAGCTGCCCGGCTAACACAATCAGCAATAAAGAAGCGGCGACCATAAAATGCCTTAGGTAAGGAAAGCGGTTCTTTTTTTCCACGACGGGTATTATTTGGCCTACCCTGGTAACGCCGTTTTCAGGAAGAGCTGCTTTTTTATATTCCCCGTCGCTGGTGAGTAAAATGCATGAACCACCTGTGATTTTGACTACCATCCCCGTCTTTTTCATCCTATATTCCCCCTAAGCTGTTGACGGGCAGTTTCAGGTACGATGCCAGATATAAAAAATCTTCCCGCCTGTTAATAAGTAAAGCCATTGCTATTATGTATTTGCGGCCTCTCTCTAAAGTTTTTCGGCCAATGCCGGTTATTTCCCCTAATTCTACCAGGGGGAGCTTCTTATTATCCATGAATTTTTTAAACAGACTGCTCTCTTTCGCCAATTCCCAAGCGGCAAGCATTAATGAACGGCGCGTATCACGGTGGCGTGGCGAACATTTAACCAAGTCTTCAAACGAAACCCCGTACATATTCAATAAATCTTCAAATTCTTTTATTTCTTCTTCACGCTCTCTTGCGGCTTCCTCTTCTAAAAAAATTTCCCATGACTTAGCGAATTCGACATTGTTTATGCCATCTTCCTGCAGCGATAGTTGAGTTATAAAAAACTTAGCATTCTTGTTTTCGCGCCGGTAATGGTCGACAAGCCGGCTTTTCATAACATTTCTGGAATAAGCAAGAAAAGGAACTCCGAAATCATTACAAAAACGATCGATAGCTTCATTAAAAGCAATCAACCCTATAGCTAACTCGTCATCTCTGCCCCATTCCAGGTTCTTCCCGGTAAACTTGCAAACTACTTTATAAATAAATGGCTTACAGCTTTCCAAAAAGTTTTCTCTGGCCAAACTGTCACCATGTTTTATTTTTTTTATTTCAGCCTCAGTATCCTGTACAGGAAACAAGTTTTCACTCCCCTTCCAAACCGGCAGACCACCTCTTTCAATAATAATAATAAAGCAGTGACCCGGGGGGCATCGACCGTTCCTTATTATTTAAATACGATAAGTCAGAAGTGATTGTGGGGGTAAAAAATAAAATTGGGCAGGGGGGGTACCTCTGCCCATATTTTATTTGCCGTAGTATCTATATTTAGTTTAATTATACAACACTATGGTAGAATGGGGAAACTAATCTTTTGAGGCTAAAATTCTGATATCTTCGATCCGGACATGGAAACCTTCACTTTTTTCCAAAACCATATTAACCAGGCCGGTATGATTCAGGTTCATCATGCAAAACCCCGGCAGGAAGGTCGCTCTGCAACCTAAAGCAGGTTCTTTGCTGATATTGCCGGCAATACCTTCAAACCCAATCATATGGTAGGCGATTACATCCTTAGCTTCCCGATCCCTTGAATACAAAGGACCGACTACCCAGGTATATAATAGGCCGGTTACCGGCTCGGCTTCAATTACAGAAAGAACATGCGGCACCGGACAACCTGCTCCCATTGGTCTCCCGAGCACATAGTCACCTTTTTTGATGTCCATTTTTTCCACTAGATCGCTTCGAAAAGGCAGGACGATTTTCCGGGCAGATCTTTCACCGGGCAAAGGGCTAAGGATGAAATCATATGGATGACCTAGAATATCATGCCCCGGATAAACTGCTTCTTTTTCCAAATCATTATTGCAAAAAGTAGGTTCCTGGTAATATGGACAGTTGTCATAAACCTTTTGGCCATTGCCAACCAACCGGAGGAAGCTCTTACAATTGGTTTCCCCGCAAAGGCCGCAGTTTTTACCTGGTGGAAGCCAGTATTGCATCTCACTCACCCCGATAAAGGTATTCGGCGATTTGACCGTCCAATTTTTTTATGACGCCAAAGTGGTGTTTCCAGCCGATCTCTTTCTTGCCCACACATATCGTACAGGTTCCGATAGGTGGATTTCCCTTAAGATAAAGCTTTTCCGAATCAATATCTTCTGACTGCTTGATTAGTTCATACAAACGGTGCAAAGAGGTACCTTGCAAGGCGTTAGTTTCAATCAGAATTAGATTCGGATGCACGTCTTTTATTTTTTGGATTAAGACTTCTCGCTCAGCCTGGCTGACCAGATCTATTTTAGTGACAACGGCGATGTCGGCGAGGCTAACCATGGCGCCCATTTTTTCAGGAGCGTGAATCCCGGATATGGAACTCAGGACAATTATCCCCAGGCCTTGATTTAAATAAGGAGAGCAGCGTAGACACAAACCCGCGCTTTCCACGATAAACAGGTCCGCATGCTTGCTTTCCGCCCATTCAACAGCGTCTCCAAGTACCATCACCCCGGCGTGGTCTGGACATAGGTCGCCGGAATATATCTTCTTCGTCAGAATTTTGAATTCCCTGCCCAGTTCAATGTCCTCATAAGCTTTCACCACGTCGATTTTTAAGAAGGCAATTGTCATCTCATCTTTAAATCTTCTTACGATTTGTTTGGTAAGGGAAGTTTTGCCAGCTGAGGGGGGGCCAGCTATTACCAAAAGTTTCAAGAAAACACCTCCAAGTAATTCAAGCAAAGCTAACATTAATCAGGTCTTTGGTAATTTCGTCTCCCGCTCTTAACTTTTCCCTGATAAATCCAACCTGCTTATCTAGTTCCAAAAGATTCGCGGCAGCTTTGGTTTCAAACTCATTCTGACTAAGAACTTTTTTTACCGCGCCGTTTTCCATTATAATTCTTTTTTTTGATAAAAGGGCAATCACTGGATCATGGGTGACAAAAATAATTATTTTAGAAGTGTTTTTGATAATGTCAATTACTTCTTGTTTGAATATGCCGGCGTTTTCGATCTCGTCCAGTAGAATGATTGGAGCCGCGCCGATCAATATAGCGTCGGCAATTAAAAGGGACCTTGTTTGCCCGCCTGACAGGACGGTAACTCTTGTTTCTCTGTCAATTTTTTCACCGGTGAATTTGTTGGCCAAGTCAATAGTTTCCATGATTACCCTGTCGTCAGAAATCTTCCTGGCTCTGGCGTGAATCTTTAAAAATTCTACCGTGCTTAAATCGGTAAAACATTTTGTATTTTGAGTGATCATAGCTATAGGTTTCATGGCAGGGTTGTATCTTATTTCGTCGGACGGAGTTTTCCCATTAATTAATATACATCGCCCGGTTGAGGTGTCTCCTTGGGCCAGCAGTTCAATGTCAGAAATAAAAGCGGTTTTTCCGCTTCCTGTCGGGCCGACTATGGATACTGTCTCACCGGCTGTTAAAGTCAGGTATTGGTAACTCTCCTTGCCTCCTCTTTTATCCAGACCTGGAAGAATTGTAATTGTATTTATCATATCCTGCCTCCTATTAGTCTTTTTTACTATTACACCGCAATTTTATCCATATATAATATTAAACGGTTAGTAGGTTTGCATATGCAGATCTTATTATTTTATATGATTAGTTAATGTTAATAAAGTAATAGTCTTGCAATGATAGTAAATAAAGGATAATGATTGTGAGCATGAAAACCTTGGTATTGTAAATTACATCTTTATTATAATTTTATTAAGTATTTTTTAAATATTAACAGTAAACGTATAATACAAGTATTAAAATATATTGAGATATATTATGAAAATAATTACAAAGAATTTTCTGCGTTTGGATTATACCGGTCTAATGTTGCATATACCTATCCTAGAAAAAATAACAGGCAAGCTTGAATAGGCATATACCAAAAATCTTAGCACGGGGTGATGAAAACTGCAGTTGCGATTAAACAGCGGTTGGCTGGCACTGGTTTTTCTAGCCGGCGTCTTTAGCTTGCTCTACCTCTGGTTTACCCTTTTCCCCGGGCGGGCGGTCCCGGAAGCAGGTTATTACTTTAGCGCTGAACAAGTGAACCAAGGCCGTCAATATAATATGAGCCTGAGACTGGTCTATATCTGCAGCTTTCTGGTGGAAGTGTCATTTTTACTATGGCTTGTGTTAAGCAGCCGGGTAGTAGACCTTGCACGCTGGGTCCAACGGGCGACCGGGGATAGTTATTGGGGCGGTCTTTTGCTGTTTTTTTTAATAATATGGTTGTCGTTGCAGTTTTTGAGTGTGCCTTTTAATCTTTACAGTGGTTATTTTTTGCAGCATCAATGGGGTTTTTCCACTCAAACTTTTGGAGCGTGGTGGGTTGATTATTTTAAAAGCGCCGGATTAGGTTTGTTCCTGTCCATTGTGGGAGTTGTTTTATTGTTCTGGGCTATCAATCGCTGGCCCGGTACCTGGTGGTTGGCCTGTGCAGCTTTTGTTTCGCTCTGGTTTGTCATACAAACTTTTTTCTGGCCGGTGGTAATCGCGCCTCTTTTCAACCGGTTTACGCCGTCCAAAGACCCGGCGGTACTTTCCATGGTCCATGAATTGTCCGAAAAAGCCCGGCTGCCGGTGAGTCAAGTGTTGATAATGGACGCCAGCCGGCGCACCACAAAGGCCAATGCTTATTTTGCCGGTTTGGGGCGGACGAAGCGCATTGTATTATATGATACTCTCTTGGCTGATTACCCGCTTGATGAGGTTAAAGCCGTGGTAGCTCACGAAATGGCTCATTGGAACCGGGGCCATATCATCCGGGGACTGGCCCTGGGCATACTAGGCAACTTTTTCCTTTGGGGCATCTTGTTTGTATTGTTACGGTCATCAGTAACTCAATTCACACGTTACCCGCCGCATGTTTTGGCGCTCATCCTGTTATTCTTTTTACTGGCTTCTTTTGCCGGAACTCCGTTGCAAAACTATTTTTCCAGGGGTATGGAAGTGGAGGCGGACCAAGTTGCGGTGTCTTTGACCGGAGATGTTCCCGCCGCGCTCCGGCTTCAGGTGGACTTGGCCGCCAGGAATTTATCCGACGTGGCGCCCTCCGCTTTTATGCACTGGTTCAGCTACAGTCATCCTTCTGCTCTAAACCGGATCAAACTCATACAGCATGCTGGTGATGATAGTCTATCCTCAAATTTATCGAGGTAATAATTGACTTTTTTTTGCTTTATTGTCGTGTTATAATGCTATATGGCGGTTTTTTAACCATCTGGTTATTTTTATATAAATCAAATACTTTTCCACGGAAATTTCTAAACGTGAGAGGAGAACTACTGTGCATCAGATTAAAGTTGGTATAATTGGCGGCGGTCAGGGAGGGACATCTATCTTGGATGTCCTGTCTTCTTTAGAGGAAGCTGAAGTTGCATAGAAAAGGCTATGACGGTAATTAAAATATTATTAACTAACGATAAAAGGAAATGCTTATGATCCAAGTCAACCTTAAACGGCTTTTATCAAAAAAAGAAGTATCCGCTCTCATAGATGAAGCTACGTGTTTAATTAATAGCCCGCTTATGATCAAGGATTTAGACGGCAGGGTGCTTCTAGGTGATGTCGGTAAAGACGATTTACTCAAACATCCTATAAGTATTGGAGACAAAGTAATCGGTTGGGTGTTTGGAGGGGAGAAGGCAAATGTTTTAGCCTCGTTGCTTTCACATCTGGCAACTGTAGAGTACGATAAAAAGATTCTTGGCCGTGAGACCCTGGAAAAATACAAGGAAATAACGCTTATATATGACAGCGCGGAAAAACTGGCCGCAAGCCTTGATCCTAAAGAAGTCGCTCAATTAGTAGTTGATGAGGTAAAGAAAGTAATTAAAGCGGACTATGTCTCCATAATGCTCATGAACGAAGAAACAAGTATATTTGAAATATTAGCCGCGGCAGGGAAGGAATATTACCCCAAAGTTAGTCTCAGAGCAGGAGAAGGGATTGTGGGTTGTGTTGTGCTAACAGGGAAGGCAGAGATAGTAAACGACGTCTTTTCTGACTCAAGATATGTTGTTAGAGTTTATTATGATAAATTGTTTGAAGCGGGTGACAATGGAAATGCCTAAAGTGTTGATAGTAGATGATGAACCACATATCCGGATCCTATTGGAACAAACTCTGGAGGAACTTGAGGATGAAGGTGTTGAGTTGCTTTTTGCGGTTAATGGAAAAGATGCCCTTGAAAAGGAGAAAGACCCGAACTTGTTTTTCTAGATGTGATGATGCCGGTAATGAACGGGTTTGAGGTATGCGACATTGTCAAGAACGAGTTAAAATTTATAGATATTTATATTGTTATGCTCACAGCTAAGGGACAGTAATTTGACAAACAGAAAGGAAAAGAAGTTGGCGCCGACATATATATGACAAAACCGTTTAATCCTGACAGTATAGTTGAAAAAGCCAGGGAAGTGTTGGAAATTTAGTACGATGACATACTTTAACTTAATGTGCATAAAAGGGTTAAATATTTTTATCGGAGGTCAATGATATGAATATTTTAATCGTTGGCGGCGGTAATGGCGGTGTCGCAATGATCGAATGTTTAAATGGAATGAGCGATGTGAAAATTGTTGGTGTCGTTGATGTTAAGGAAGATGCCCCGGCTTTAGTACTGGCAAAGAAATTAAATATTAGGACGATAACTGATTTAAAGGAAGCCCTCCGGATTCCTTCACTGGATATTGTTTTAGATGTTACCAACAGTGAGAAAGCTCGTCAAATGATTAATGAACTGAAACCAGACAGTGTTCATGTTGCTGACCCAATAATCTCCAAACTGTTATATTTGATGGCATCTGACAGGGAAAAGGTTAACATTAATATCCAGGAACAAATTAAATTTATGAATGGGATAGTAAATGAATCAAAGAGCAATATTAATAATATTAATGAAATAATTGATTTTATTAAGAGAGTCGCCGATGATACCAAGCTGCTCAGTTTAAATGCGGCAATAGAAGCAGCCAGAGCCGGTGAGCATGGCAGGAGCTTTGGCGTGGTAGCGGCGGAAGTCCGCAAGCTTGCTGATAACAGCGCCGCGGCGGCAAAAAATATTGGGAAAGTATTAAATGATATTGAAAATTCCATCAAGGGGTTAATCGGTGGAATTGAAAAAACAGCGGTAATATCAGGATTGGAAATCGGCAAATAGTCAAATAGGAAGACTGTGAATTTGGACAAAAACATTATCGGGGAGAGAATCAGTGAACACATCTAACCGGATTATCGAAGAGTTTTTGGAACTGGTGCAGGTCGACAGTGTTTCCGGTAAAGAGCGGCGGATAGCCGACCTGCTGAAGAAAAAATTGTCTGCCCTCGGGCTGGAGGTTTGGGAAGATGACGCCGGTAAAACAGCCAAGGCTGAAGCAGGCAACATTATCGCCAGGCTGCCGGGAACAGGGGAAGGGCCGGTATTGTTGCTCAGCGCCCATATGGATACCGTCGAGCCGGGCTGTGGAGTCCGGCCAAAGGTGGAAAACGGGGTAATTAGTTCCTCTGGTGAAACAATACTGGGCGCGGATGACAAAGCCGGGATTGCAGCTATTCTGGAATCGATAAGATTAGTTAAGGAAAATGGTGTTATCCACGGCGGCCTGGAGGCAGCTTTTACGATTTGGGAAGAAGGCGGCCTTTTTGGCGCTAAAAATCTTGACTATTCTCTGATCACCGCGCGGATTTGCTTCGTGCTTGACAGTGACGGACAACCAGGTACGATTGTGACAGTAGCGCCGTCACATGACCGGATTGGCGCTACCGTCAGGGGCAGGGCGGCTCACGCCGGAATTAACCCTGAAGAAGGAGTCAACGCCATTCAAGTGGCGGCGCACGCTATTGCACAGATGAAAGTAGGCCGGATTGATCATGAGACAACCAGTAATATAGGCATTATATCAGGTGGTAAAGCAGTTAATATAGTACCTGACAGCGTTACGATCCAGGGTGAAGCCAGAAGTCTGCGCGCCGAAAAACGGGTTTTGCAGACCGAGCATATGCGCCGGGCTATTGAGAATGCGGCGGAAAAGTTCGGAGCGCGCGCTGATATTGTAACAGAAACAATTTATCCTGAATTCAACCTGCCGGAGGACTCTCCACCGGTTAAAATAGCTGTCGAGGCGGCTCGGAACCTCGGGCTGAAGCCCAGTTTGGTAAAAACAGGCGGCGGCAGTGACGCTAACATTTTTAACAGTAGAGGAATAGCAACAGCAGTAATCGGTATTGGTATGAAAAAAGTCCATACAACAGATGAATATATAACAGTAGCAGATCTACTTGAAAATGCCAGGTACTTATTCGAGATTATCAAGGTGGCACAAAAAATAAAAAATTAGGAGTCAGAATTCAGGAGTCAGGATTCAGAATATTTCGGAATGATAAAGTCTTTTATTCTGACTCCTGACTCCTGACTACTGAATACCTGTGTTTAGTTCAATATCTTACCGATCAATTCCTGGACTGTCCGGTACATAAGGGCATATTCAGCCAACAGTATCCGGGCGTCTTTTATTTTTCCACAAATGACGATACCCTTCCGCTGAGCATATAACCGCATTTCTTTTTCCCCTTTCTTCGGATAGGAGTAAACACATACTAGTCAGTAATCAGTAGTCAGGATAAAACAATGGCTTATTGTCCTAAAATATTCTGAATTCTGACTCCTGACTCCTGAATACCTTCATGTTTATTATATCTATGTTGCACTGGAAAATAATATGAGAGTGAACTAGTCATAAAAAAAGCGGCTAACCCATAAGAATAAGCATGGACAGGTTGGTGAGAGAGGAGGTAAGGTTGTGTTTAAAGCGTTTTTAACGCTTTGTAAAACCTCTCTGCGGCGGCAGTGGCTTGTTTACTTTATCGTTTTACTAGTGTTTACCCTAGGTTTGACGGCGGGTTTCGCCGGGGTTCAAAAGCTGCAGACCGACCAGACTGATCAGCTGCAATCCGAGGTGGATCGTTTTTTACAACAGGCAGGTATGCTGGAAATAGATTTTTCTATGGCAACCAGAGATGTCATATACAACGGTATTATTTTGGTCGTGGCAATTTATCTGCTCGGGCTAACGATTATTGGCATTCCATTTGTGCTGGCCATTCTTTTTGTAAGGGGGTTTGCCCTGGGGTTTGCGATTGAGTTTCTGACCAGGGAAAAAAGTATCCAAGGAACAGTTTTAACCATTGTGGCTATTCTGCCTCATAATATCCTGATGATTCCAGCCCTGCTGTTCGCAGGGGCTGCGTCTCTTTCCTTCGCATGGCTGCTGGCTAAAAGGTTTCATAACTCTAAAATACAGATATGGCCTAGCTTTATCGCATATAGCGGGATTATGGTTTTAGTAACAGTTTGTTTCGCTGGCGCCGGCTTGGTAGAGGTTTACCTGACACCGTTGTTAATCAAGATTGCGGCCAATTATGTATTTTAACACTTATAAAAAGGATTATTTGGTTTTGTGTGGAAGTAGAGTCAAGAGACTCTGCTTTTTTGTCGTGGTAAATCTACTCTTGGGAGCGTGAATATAAAATGATCGAGCTCCTTGATGAATACATTTATCATCTTGCAGTTGAGCGCGGACTTGCTGAAAACACGCTGATATCCTACCGTCTAGACCTGAACGGTTATCTTGATTTCTGCCGGAAATACGGGCTGGAGTCATTGGAACAGGCGGATAAGAATGTAGTCATGTCATACCTTTTTCAACTGCAGTTGGAGGGGCGCTCTCCGGCAACTATTTCGCGCCGCCTTGCGGCGGCCAGATCTTTTTATAAGTATTTGGTCAGTGAAGATATTCTTCAGAAAGATCCTACCGCCGACTTAGAGTTCCCTAAGCTGGCGCAAAAGCTGCCCAGAGTATTGACAGTAGAAGAGGTGGACACCTTGCTTGGCCAGCCCTTGATTAGTGAACCGGCCGGGATTAGAGACAAAGCCATGCTGGAATTGTTATACGCCACCGGTATCAGGGTATCTGAGCTAGTTTCTCTTAATATGGAGCACATTAATCTGGATAGCGGCTTTATTCGCTGTTTTGGAAAAGGTTCTAAGGAGAGAATCGTACCGCTTGGTGATGTGGCTGCGCGTTTTCTTAAAGAATACCTAACCCGGGGCAGAAGCAAACTAACAAAGGCCGGCAATACACCCGCCGTATTTATAAACCAGCACGGGAAGCGGCTGACCAGGCAAGGTTTTTGGAAAATTATTAAAAAGTATGCTTTAAAGGCAAAGATTAAAAAGGAGATTACACCGCATACATTCAGACATTCTTTTGCCACTCATTTGCTGGAAAACGGCGCGGATCTCCGTTCGGTTCAAGAAATGCTGGGACACGCGGACATCAGCACAACACAGATATATACACATTTAACCAAGCAGAGGATGAAAGAAGTGTACAACCGCAGCCACCCGAGAGCGTGAATCTATTAAGGAGTCAGAAGTCAGTAGTCAGTAGTAAGGATGAGACAATTATAGCAGAAAGTTATTGCAGTTGGGAGATGAGACTGTGCAAGTTAAACGGGTATTATTGCTGATTATGGACAGCGTGGGGGTGGGAGAACTGCCGGACGCGGTGGAATACGGTGATGCCGGAAGCAATACCCTCGGCAATACGGCTAAAGCGGTCGGCGGACTAAATCTGCCTAACCTCGGACGTCTTGGCCTGGGTAATATTATTAATATTGAAGGAACACCCCCGGTCCAAATCCCTGCGGGTTCCTACGGACGCATGGCTGAGCGTTCCGCCGGCAAAGATACCACCACCGGTCACTGGGAAATGGCCGGCATAATCCTGGAGCGGCCTTTTCCGGTATACCCGGATGGTTTTCCAACGGAATTAATCAAACTTTATGAGGAAAAGATCGGGCGGCGGGTGCTTGGCAACAAGGCTGCTTCAGGTACAGAGATAATTAAAGAGTTGGGCGAAAAGCACATGGAAACCGGTTGCCCGATCGTATATACTTCCGCGGACAGCGTTTTCCAGGTTGCCGCCCACGAAGAAGTAATCCCAATAGAGGAACTTTATTCAATGTGCCGGACCGCGCGTGAGATGTTGGTCGGGGAGCATGCCGTCGGCCGGGTAATCGCCAGGCCTTTTATTGGCGAACCAGGCAGTTTCCGCAGGACGGCGCGCAGGCACGATTACTCTTTAAAACCGCCGGGCAAAACTGTTCTGAACCTGCTGGTGGAAAATAATATACAGGTTACTGCTGTGGGCAAGATTAATGATATCTTCGCGGGGGAGGGGATCAGCCGTGCAGTCTCAACCACTGGTAATGTGGAAGGTATTGACCGTACATTAGACCTGCTGCGCTCTACGGAGGAAGGCTTGATCTTCACCAATCTGGTAGACTTTGACATGCTCTACGGGCACCGCAATGATCCGCGGGGATACGCCGCGGCATTGGCGGAGCTGGACCGGAAAATGCCGGAATTGCTCGGCGCCATGCGGGAGGAAGACGTGGCAATCATTACCGCTGACCATGGCTGTGACCCCACCACTCCCAGCACCGACCATTCCAGAGAGTATGTGCCCTTACTGGTTTACGGCAAGGCGATCAAGGCGGGAGTAAATCTTGGTGTGAGAGAGACTTTCGCGGACGTTGCGGCGACAGTGGCTGAAATTTTCGGCCTTGAGACGACAGTTGGCAAGAGCTTCTGGACTGAGGTGAGGTGAGAGGATTGCGATTCGTTGACCTTATTAACAAAAAGAAACAAGGCGGCAATCTAACCCGGGATGAGATTCATTTTATCGTTGAAGGATATACCGCCGGGACTATACCTGACTATCAAATGTCGGCCTTGCTCATGGCGATATGTTTTAAAGGCATGGACAAAAGAGAGATCGCGGACCTCACTCTCGCCTACGTTAATTCGGGAGATCAGATAGATTTGGCGGAAATCGAAGGGATTAAAGTTGACAAGCACTCGACCGGCGGAGTGGGAGACAAGGTAAGCTTGATTATTATCCCGCTGGTTGCTTCGGCAGGTGTCCACGTGGCCAAGATGTCCGGCAGAGGATTGGGACACACGGGAGGGACTATTGATAAGCTGGAATCTATTGATGGCTTTAAAACAGAGCTGACCAGGGACGAATTCATCCATAACGTGAATACCTACAAAATGGCCATAGCGGGCCAGAGCGCCAACTTGACACCTGCGGATAAGAAAATATACGCATTGAGGGACGTTACCGCCACTGTGGATAGTGTTCCCTTAATCGCCGCGTCGGTAATGAGCAAGAAGATTGCTTCCGGGGCTGACGCCGTGGTATTGGACGTTAAAGTCGGGTCCGGAGCTTTTATGAAATCTCTGGCTGAAGCCAAAGAACTGGCGGAAACGATGGTTGAGATAGGTAAATCTCTGAACAGAAAGACAATAGCTATTGTTACCGATATGAGCCAACCGCTGGGGCGCGAGGTCGGCAATGCGAACGAAGTTAAAGAAGTTATTGAAGTATTGGAAGGCAGGGGCGCTCCCGACCTGACTATTGTTTCTCTTACCATAGCCGCGCATATGGCAGTGTTGGGTGGGGCTTACCCGGACTTTGACAAGGCATATACTGCTTTGGAACTTGTTATCAAAACCGGTAAAGCTGTTGAAAAGCTGAAGCAACTTGTCAAAATTCAGGGCGGCAACCCTGACGTTATTGAAAACCCTGAAAAACTGCCGCAGGCAAAATATCATTTTGAGGTTAAAGCCACAGAATCAGGGTATGTGACGGCTATCAACGCTGAAGCAGTTGGAGTGTCGGCGATGCTGCTGGGGGCGGGACGAAAGAAGAAGGATGACCAGATAGCGCACGCCGCGGGCTTGACAATGGTCAAGAAGATAGGGGATAAAGTCAATAAAGGCGATACTATTTGCATTTTGCACACGGACATGGAAAATTGTGAAGAAGCTGAAAATATGGTAAAAAGCGCATACTACTTTAGTGATAATGAACCGCAGCCAATAAATTACATATATGAAGTAATCCAATAATGAGCTAAATTTGGAGAAATAATACTTACTTGTCAGAACCGGGTCTATCGATCCGGTTATTTTTATGCATAATATGGTTAATTTTTTTTGAAAGTGACTAATTATGACAAAAAATGGCTTTAACGCAGCCGTATAACTTTATGACGGAGTATCATAATACAAATAACTGCTAATAAGGCGTTGTCTATGCAAATATTCTGGAAGAAATGGGGGTATGTTTATCTTGCGGAAAAAAGCCTTGATCGGTTTAATGGTTTTTGTATTGCTTGCTGGTCTGCCAGTGGGTCAAGTTGCCGCTACGGCTTCCGGAACCCTTGGCGCGGAAAATACAGCGTGGGAGGTTGCCGCGCCTGCCGTTCCGGAAACGACTGCCGTGGCGGCGGTGCTTTTGGAGCCCACGACCAACAAGATTATTTATGAAAAGGAACCGAATAAGCGCCTGCCGATGGCCAGCGTTACGAAATTAATGACTTTATTGCTGGCGTCGGAAGCAGTGGAACAAGGCAAGTTTAAGCTTACCGATAAGGTTGTCACTAGTGAAAACGCCTGGGAAATGGGCGGTTCACAGGTTTATCTCGAGCCGGGTGAGGAAATGAGTCTTTGGGATATGCTCTTGGCAATCGGTTTACAGTCGGCAAATGACGCCAGTGTGGCTGTTGCGGAACATATAGCGGGCAGTGAAGAGGCTTTTGTCCAGGCTATGAACGATAAAGCCAAAGAGTTGGGCCTGGCGAACACTAATTTTGTCAACTGCCATGGTTTGACTGCTGACAACCATTATACCAGCGCCTACGACATGGCTGTTATTTTAAAGGAAGGTTTAAAATATCCGTTGTTCCGGCAAATAACCTCCATGAAAGAATCGGAATTAAGAGGCGGGGCGTTCAAGCTTTGGAACACGAACAAGCTGTTATGGTGGTACAATGGAGCAGACGCCGGTAAAACCGGCTGGACGGAAGCGGCGAAATACTGCTTGGCTTCCTCGGCGGAAAGGGACGGTTTGAGGATAATCTGCGTAGTATTGGGCACGCCGGAACCGGGAAGCCATTTCCGTGAGTCGACAAAACTGCTGGATTACGGGTTCGCCAGGTATAAAGCGGTAAAAATTGCCGAACAGGGCGCTAATGTGGGCACTATTAAAGTAGGCAAGGGGCAAGTGGACCAGGTGGAAGCTCAAACTGCTGAAAAAGTTAGCGTAGTGGCTCTTAAGGGAGAAGAAAAGGGCTTTGAATCAAGAGTCGAGGTTCCTGACCACCTGAGCGCTCCTGTGCGAAAGGGGCAGGTAGTGGGAGCTTATGTTGTCACCAAGGGCGGCCAGGAGGTCAAGCGGGTTAATTTGGTGGCCGGCAGCGATGTTCTCAAAGCAACTATGATACAACAGATGAAACGGGTTATTGATCAGGTTTTCTAATATATAATTTTTAATAGCGAATCATAGTGAAACTATTTTAGTTTATTGGGCGCGGATTAACTCCGGGCCTTTTTTATCTGCTGACATGCCTTGCCTTTTTAAAAAATATTTGGTAAGATTTAGCAATAAGGCATGCGCTAATGGATTTTATATCAATTCACTTAATGATTATCGATGAAGAGGTGGTGCTTGTGCGTTTGGAACTTGAGCAATTACAAGATACATTAATCGCACGGCTAAGCGGGGATCTAGACCTGGGTGTGGCCGATAACCTGCGGAATACTTTAGATGAAGCCCTTGACAATCAACCAGTTAAAAACATAATTTTAAATCTGGCAGGCGTGTCATTTATTGATAGTTCGGTCTTAGGGGTGGTTCTAGGAAGGTATAAACGAATAACAAAAATAGGCGGCAGGGTTTGTTTCGTAGAACCTCAGCCACAAGTTCGCAGGATTTTGGAACTGTCGGGTTTGCTCCGGATTATGGATGAATTTCCCGGCGAAGCCGCCGCGCTGGAGAATATCGGTTAAGGGGGTAAAACTATGCTCTTGAACAATCAAATGAAATTGGAATTCTTAAGCATTCCAGCCAATGTGGCTTTCGCCCGTGTGACTGTCGCCGCCTTTGCTTCGCAAATCGAATGTACTCTGTCCGACTTGGAAGAAATCAAAGTAGCGGTGTCTGAGGCGGTGGAGAATTCCATTATCCATGGCTATGAGAATGCCGCGGACCGCTTTATTAGAATATACGCCGCGTTGACGGAGGATACCATTGAGATCAGAATTGAGGATGACGGCAGGGGTATCGAAGATATCGGCGATGCTCTGCAACCTGCTTTTTCCACCGACTCTGAGCGCTTAGGCCTGGGTTTTACATTTATTAATTCTTTTATGGACAGTTTTAAGGTGGACTCAACTCCTGGCCACGGTACTGTGGTAACAATGAGCAAAAGGGTTGGTTCCGGGGTAGCGCGGATAAGCCCGGAGCAATAGGCGGGAGATGAAAAAATGAATGGCAGGCTGGTTGAGATGAACCTGCCCCGCTTTCCATTGCTGAAAGATCGGGAAATGAAAGAGTTGCTTGGAAAGGCGAAGGCGGGTGACGGTTATGCCCGGGACAGGTTGATTAATTGCAACCTTAAGCTGGTATTTAACCTGGTCAAGCGTTTTCAAAACCGTGGCTATGAGTTGGAAGACCTCTTTCAAATCGGTTGCATTGGTTTAATTAAAGCGATAGATAAATTTGACCCCAGCTATGAGGTGAAATTTTCAACATATGCCGTGCCGATGATCGTCGGGGAAATCAGAAGATTTTTAAGGGACGACAGTCCGGTAAAAGTCAGCCGTTCGGTAAAGGAAATCGCATATAAGATTCAGCAGGTGAGGGACGTCCTCACCGCAAAGTTGGGCCGTGAGCCGTCAGTGGGAGAAATAGCCGCGGACCTGGGGTTGTCCAGGGAAGAAGTTGTTAACGCGCTTGAGGCCGCTCAAACGCCTACGTCGATTTATGAGACTCTGCATCAGGATGACGGCGACCCGATATATCTGTTAGACCAGCTTAAAGACAAGGAAGACGGGGATGCGCCCTGGCTGGACAGGATATCTGTGAAAGAACTTTTAGACAACCTTTCTGAAAGGGACAGGCTGATTATTGCCTGGCGGTTTTTTGAGGATAAAACTCAGTCGGACATCGCAAAAAAATTGGGACTCTCGCAAGTGCAAGTGTCGCGGCTGGAAAGGCAGGCTTTAAAGAAACTCAAAGAATTAATGGAAAAGAGTGGCTAGGAAAACGTATAAAAAACAGTATTGTAGACATAATACAAATGCTTTAAAAAAATAAAGGAGGGATGATGGTTGCACGTTAAAGTGTCGGAAATAGTGGGTGAATCTCCCGATAGCTGGAAGGGCGCCGTGCAGTCAGCCATTACGGAGGCCTCGCGGTATGGTAAGAACATAGTAGGTGTGGAAGTTGTCAATTTTACTGCCAACGTTGAAAACGGGCAGTTGGCGGAATACAAGGCCAACGTGAAAATTGCCCATACTGATTAAGACAGCGGGGATACTGCGGTTTCTCCAGGCTGCTGACTAGTGGTCAGTTGTGTAAACCCTTCAGGCGACCAGAAAATCAAGCCTTCGAGGGGTTTATTTTATTTACCGGAGGCTCGTCAGGTGCCCGTGTTGGTACCTGATCTTTATCTTCGGTGTTGGTGCCTGGCGGTACTAATATAGTGTGTCTAATTTGTCTACTGTTCGCCGTTTCAGCCTTTCAGAAACATAAGTATGTGATGCTTGTTTTTGTGTGGTCAAAAAGCTCCTGGATAACCGATAAATCTTCTCCAGTGGCTGTGATTTAATTTCAGCAGGGCATGATGAAGAAAAGGAGAAATAGCTATATCAATAATACCAGGGAGGGTTAGCGTTTGACGCGAACTTTCATTATAAAGCAAAAAACTCTTAGCTTTCTCTTGGTTTTTTCTTAGCTGATTTTTAAATGGCGGGGATATACTAACAGTAGTTATGCACTTACAGTAAATAAGTACCAAAAAAAATTTAAGAAAATACTAAAAACCCCTTGATATTTTCAAAATCGCCCAATAATCGAAATGGATGGTATTTTTTTGCCATTACATTGTCGATACGGGTGATCCAAAAATGAATCTGAATAAACC
>NZ_JAKOAV010000023.1 GCF_029478095.1 Pelotomaculum isophthalicicum JI
GGGCCATGTATATATATTTTAATGATAATACAAAAGCAACAACATATTTAAATAAAGCAAATTACTATTTTGAAAGAGCTGATTCTATGATTAACGCATTTCAAAGATATAGATAATTAAAGGAGGTTTGAGTGATGCGAAAACAAAAACTACGTAACCTTGCCGCTTTGCTCGTCGTTGCGTTGGTACTGGGGTGCTGGGTTGGGGTGGCGGGCGCTTTTGTTCCAGGTGCTGGCGAAGCCATAAATCAACTAAAAGCCAGCGGTCTTTATAGTAATACTGACGTTAACCAAACGCTTGTTGATCTATCTAATACTTCAAACGGAACCGTAACTTCTGTAACATATATTGGAGCAGAGCAAACCAGGACCGATAACACTTTTTCTGTCGTATCGCAAACATATGATGCCGCAATGGATAGGATAACAAGTTTCTGTTTTGAGTTATATAATCAGTATGATCCAGGTGGAACAGATATAGGGTTATCTGGTATTCTAAACCTTGATAATCCCATCTTAACGGTTCATGTCTACACTTACGGAGTACAGAAAGACCAACTCATGTATGCCTTTGTTTCTGGTATAGTTGATTGTCTTGGTAATCCACCCATAAGGAGTAGCAGCGGTTCTTCATGGGTAAATAATTATTCACCTGCAGCCATGAGCTCAAAAGTTATAACCTCTTTCAAAATTGGCGAGAAATTAATCACAACTACTAGCGGCACACCAATAACTATGGATGTTGTCCCATACGTGAAGGATAATAGAACATTTACACCGGTTCGTTATCTGGCTTATGCTCTTGGAGTCACAGAAGAAGGTGTTTTATGGAATGAAGCTACTCAGACAGTCACTATTATTAAGGATGATACCACTATTAAATTAACTATTGGCAGTACCGTCCTTATAAAAAACAAGGAAACAATAATTATGGATGTTGCACCAGAATTGGTTGATCCGGGCAGGACAATGCTTCCCGCCCGGTGGGTAAGTGAGGCACTTGGCGCAACGGTTACATGGGATGAAGTTACTCAGCAGGTAGTAATAAAGCAGGGGACTTAACCCCTGCTTTTTGTTCCTCTGCATCCGTTATCGCACCGGCGCGTCTGCCGTGTCTGCCAGTGTTGTTTTTTTCGGCGCATTCAATTCCACTACGACCTTCTTTGTTACCGGTCGACGCCGCCTGACCATTACCTTTTCCGTGGCTTCTTCTTGACTTACGAGGCATTCGTCAGAAATCTTCACGGCTTCATGCGCATTTCGGAAACTGACTTCCTCCCCGGTCAAATCGTTGAAATATTTCAGTCCGTGCTCGTTTTCCCTGGCTGAGCAGTTTTCCTTAATCTTCCTTTCAAAGACTGCGTTCTTTTTGAATTTGCCCGTCAACTCGTCCAGCGCGTAGCCGTCTTTTACCCGGTGAATTTCTTCCACTACCTCTTCAAACTTGACTACCGGGTGAGCTTCAAGCTCGCCGTCATCTCGCAACCGATAAACGTATTCAACCTCCGGGATCTCTACCTCTATCGTTTTTTTAGTATTTGCGCACCCGATATGAATCGGAATCGTCATGGTTCCATGCACTTCATGGATGCAGCGAACCAGCAAGACAATCGCGTTGCCGCTTTTAAATGGCTGCTCGCAAATCGCGCAGGTTCTTTCAATAAAACACAAGTCACCGTGCGTGAGATGTTGAATGTTTCCGCCATACCACCGGTATGTGTCATTGCCGATATAACCGCTGCCGTCAATGTATGGCAAGAAGTTGTTCCAAAAACGACCAACCATGTTGAAGAATTGGCCGGTTTCCATATGGAATTCGGATGCTCCACCTGAATACGCTTCAATCGACGAACCTTGCAGACAAAGTTTCTTGCCGTAGAAAGACGTGTCGATGTCTACCCCACTAGCGTCACTTCGGGCAATAATTTCGCCCATTTCAGCACCGTTATAATACAGCTTCAACCAGCCTTGCAGGGAGTTAGCAACCATTTCAATGGTTTTTTGACCGCCGTAGCGCGCCTTCAATCCGTTGGGAGGGACCAGTCCAATGTAAGTATCGCTGCCTTCATCACCGGTCCTGACTGTAGATGAGTAGATTTCCCCATTTATTACTTTTATACCATATTTACCCGCACCATATTGACCAATTACGGTCCGCAGACTGCCGGACTCGTCAAAAACTCTTATACCTTCATTAGCCGGCGGCGCGGACAAATCAATCTTGCCATTTTTAACATAATGTCCACTTGTCATGACAACACCCCTCCTTTATGGAAAACATTAAATTCGGGGAATTTATAAAACTCGCACTTATCCGGCGTAATAACT
Organism: Pelotomaculum isophthalicicum JI; assembly: GCF_029478095.1. Lineage (NCBI taxonomy): Bacteria > Bacillati > Bacillota > Clostridia > Eubacteriales > Desulfotomaculaceae > Pelotomaculum > Pelotomaculum isophthalicicum. The sequence goes on from NZ_JAKOAV010000023.1 coordinate 2,328, forward strand.
AGAATATTAATCGGTCCTCCGCTTACTTCCGGATATTTGGTGAAGTATTCCAGGTATTTGCAACCTGCGGTTATCGTCAGGTATAGGAAGTTTACTGCCCTTTCTATCGTCATCCGCTCATAATCAAGCAACTCGCCTGTACAAAGCTTTTCTATGATGTCTACCATACCAGCCATTACTAGCCGGTCCATGGCAGTATTCCTTTCTTTTCCTTCGTAAAAAAGGAGTTCACCGTCATTACATTCGCCCAATACTGGACGGCCTTCAGGAAAACCTACTAGATGAAACTCGAACGACTGGCCGTTAAGAGCATGCTTCAGTTTGTCATTTAAGCATATAGCCAGTTCATAGAAAGTGTATTTATTGCTATGCGCCATTTGCTGCAATTCTTCCAGGGTGTCCTCAAACCTCCATGTGTCGGTAAATCCGAAACCCGAGTAGTTGAGACCGTACCGTTCACCAAGGAGGAAGGTTTTGGGAAACTCGCTGGGGTGGATCCTAAAATTTTTATTACTATAGTCTTTTTCTTGAAAACTCTTCCGCCAGCTTTCGCCACCGATTACCTGCCGGGACTCCGATCCCAAAATGAATGCGCCTTTGATTGCCATTGTTGCCATAATTGTCAATTTTTAACACTCCTTTTTCTTTTGTGTATTATAATTTTTTTGGAGCGGGACCAGACGGCCCCGCTCCGGGCAGCCTTGGCCGCAGCGTGAGGGAGCGGCGGTCCAGGCATAATTAATCCAATATCTGAAGCCGGACTTCTTCTTTTTTCAGGAAGGTTTTTCTCTCGCTCGCCCGAACGTGCTTAAACAGCGTCGGAATTTCCAAGCAGTTCGCGGCTTCCTTGACTGAATCTGCAAAATCGAGTTTCGCTTTTTCCAATGTCAGTGATGGATTGAGTTGGCCCGTCCGATCCGCCAACATTTCCACTTCGGCGGCAAGTTGGAAGATTGTCTCGGCGCTACTCATCAGGTTTTTAATGGCCTTGTCCACTTTAGCGGCAACCTCCAAGCGGGCGGCGACTTTTTGCTTTAATAGCTGGCGTTGTTGGCGCTGTTCTTCTGTAAGTCTGGCTTCCTCGGCCTGCTGCTCCTCAATGGCGGCGGCAAGGGATTCTTCCGCCTAGAGGATGTCGGCAGCAAGGTTTTGCTGTTGGGTAGCGAGGTCAACTTGTTTTTCCTTGAGATTGTTAATTTTTTCTTGAATCTGGTTGATTTTGTTGTTAGACATAATATTAATACTCCCTTCTAATATTTGGTAGTTTTGACTTTGTACCAGCTTAAATCTGTTTTCATAATCAATTAACTGCCGGCGTGCCTGCCGGCGCTTGTGCGGTGACTGAAGACGGTCGAACGTGACGGCGGGGTAGTAGCTCGGCACTTTTATTCCCCCTGGCCGGTCCCGGTGCTCAGTTCCACGGCGCCGCTGCCGGCGTCCTTCCAGGCAACGCGAAGGTTAAGAACCTGGTTGCCGCCTGTTACCTTGCCTTTAAACAAGCCTTCGCGCTTGTCCAGTAGGACGCCGGCAGCGATCACCAATTGCGACGGGGGTATGCTGTCGATCTCGTTTTTCAGCCTCGTCAATACCTTCCGGGTAACTTCGTCGATACTGTTAATAAACTCGAAGTCTATTAGTTCTTTGTGCTCCCCAAGGTATTCCCGTAGAATCACACTTACCGTTTGCCGGGAGATAGAAAACTTCTCGGCAATTTTGCTTATGTTTCGAGTTGTCAAGGTTTCCTGAACTACCTGCTGACGCAGCTCCTCCGGAAATTTATTGTGAGGGGATCGGCCTTCATGTGGACTTGGCAGCGGGTCCAGGATTTCAATAGTGGCATCGTTTGTATTATTGGTTTCCAAGTTTAGGGTTCCTCCTTTCTGGTTGGTGATGGCGTCAAGCTGATTGACTTGACAGTGGTTACTTTCCTTCTTGGTGTCAAGCTGATTGACTTGACAGTGGTTAATTCGTATAATATAAGTTTAGGAAATTATTGGTTATTTTGCTTTAATAACATGAGTTAGTGCCGGCAAACACTAAATAAGAAAAAGGTTACTTTGCCTCATGCTGTCGGGGTAGCCGCTTTACCTTCCCGGCTTCTGCCTGAATTGCCTGAGCAGCTTCAATAAGGGCTTCCCTGCTCACCGGTGCCGAGGATAAATGTTCACTGCGGCTTGTGGCCTCGCCGGAAATTAATAGAAGTTTGTCCATAATTATCCCGGTTGCCGTGGCCACGCTTTTCAGATCGTCGGATTCCGGAATAAGTTGAGCCATCTTGGTTACGCCGGTCATGATTAATGACCATGCTTCGTTAATAAACTCCTGCCGTTTTTCGTCCCTGCGCTCCTGCAATTCGCCACCATCAGAACATTTTTCCGCTAACATATTAACTAATTCTCCTTTCTTGTCCATTGATTTCCAAAGGTGAATATTGCTCCAGGGTATCCCTGTAAGCTTACCCGCCTGGCGTGTGCCCACTATGCCGGCAAGCTCGACACTGGTTAGAATCTTTGAAGCTGAGTATTTTGGTTTCGGTCCTGGCCGCATGTGGCACACCTTCTTTATTTTGCTCTGCTTAAACGATACTGCACACAAAAAGACTTGCCGGGCCGGGAGCGGGGTTTAACCGCTCCCCTTGACCCTTGCTGTTAAGTGCCTACTTTGGTAAAATAATATATACCAACTAACTCGCTACACTGTAACGCTTCCAAAGTTCGGTATATATTTCCGTTGGATATAGCCGCGGCGAGCTTCTTAAGAGTTTTATCGCGTATTTGCCGAACGATTCGAATTTCCGATTATAGCCTGACTCTGCTAACGACCTGGCATACCAACCAGTAATTTCCATTAATGCACCATCAACCCGTTCACCTAAAGGTAGAGCTTCGTTTTGCCAGATGGACCGGCCAAGCTTTTTAAGTTCCTCTCTTTGATGGTAGGTCAATACAAGATCATCTCCGAAAAACTGCCGTGCGCGTTGTAATTTACGGCAATAAGCCGCATGTTCTTTGCGGTCCTGCGGGAAGACATAACCGTACCCGCAGATTTCGCATCGAGTCGCAATCGCTTTCGTCGCTTTTGTTTTCATTTTTACGCATTCTCCTTTGTCTGCCGCACATTCGCCTCAATGTAGCGGCTTTTTTGTTATTGGTTATCATTTATCTAGCCCCCTATTTATTTTAAAACCCCTTAAATCCGCGTATTTGCGGTTGCTTGTTCATCTCCTGTGATGGTAATATCTATGTCAATCGCAGTGTACCCCTGCGCCGGTTATCCGGGCATACCGCTTATCTATATGATGCCACCCTGCCTTGATGCGCGCTGACAGGACGGGACGGACGGGTTTTTTATGTTATTTTATTTTCTTCTGCAGACACCTTGACCAGCACGTCACCGGTTACATTCCAACCCCATTGAATAAGGGGTATTCTCAGCTTTTCCGTTTTCCGCGATTCCTCTATTAAATTCGGGATCTGCTTTATTTCTTTAATCCAGTCCGCGATCTGCTTATCAATGGCTCTTTCGTCGCTGTCCCAGTCTAAGGAAAGATCACGGTTTATAGGGAGTATTTGGCTTTGTTCTTGAGCTGAATGAATAGTAACTGCTGTCTACAGCAGTTGTTATAGTGCCTGTTGAAATCATTTATTTTACGTGAATCGCAGTAATTCATCGTTATACCTCCGGTAGCGATTGAAATAGTATTCTCTCGCTTGTTTAGCCACGCCACCAAATCTCCATACAAGTTCTTCAAATATAGCAATTGGCGGTCCTGGTCCTCTAAGCTCAACTGCGACAACCTCCCCAGCGATCAAGCCAGGATAATATAGAGAATCGTTTTGCAGCATGGCAAGTGCTACACGACCAGTGATGTTTTTATCAATTAATTTTTTTGTCTCCTGGTCAACCAGGCATTTAACGCTCTCGCCAAAACCTGTTAGAAATTCATCCCGGCACGCAGGTAAAAAGATTTTAATTAGCAGATCCTTTCTTGAAGAAAAATTATATTTCGTTTTTGTTCCGTCGGAAAAAATATATTCGCATTGCGTATAATCGTAAGAAATGCTTTCGCTTTCGTCCCAGGCTTTATTGGCTTCTTTTAATGCTTGTTTTTCACGAAAAATTTCGTGAGGAATGATTTTATTGCTCACTATTCCCACCTATCTTCGTCATCATTTGATGTTGACTGGAGGGTCTGAAGGGTCTGAAGTCCAACTACCCTTTTTTCTATATTTTTTTCTCGTATAGGCGAAAATGGTAGTCTGCCTTCAGACCCTTCATAACCTTCGGGATTACGCTCTGACGCTAGAATCCCTATGCCGTACCAGTAAACCCGTCCATCCGATCCACGTTCCTTTGTGTATCCAGCAAGCTCCAATCGTTGTGAAAACTTTTTATTGCTTACGGCTCTCTCTCCGTTCGTTAAGCACCATTTTGTGTAAACGTTGTGTAGTACACCTGATGCCGTTTTCACATCCTGAATATTCACATTGCAGCACTCGCTAATAAAGTTCATAATCGAATCCATCTCTGTTTGATAAGCCATTGTCGCCGCTTTAACTTCCTCCGGCTGTTCTAAACCTTCCCTCTGCCATTTCAGACAACCTTTGACAGCCCAAGCCAATATTCCAGGCAGTTCTCTTTTAAGCTTGTTCAACAGGTCCTTGTCCTGCCGTTTACCCTTAAAACTATCATCACCCTGTTTCACATCTTCAAATTTTACATTAAAGGGAATTAGCCTAATCCTTCGCCAGATGCCGTGATCGCTACCCCGGATTTCTGGCCGATGGTTTGTTGCGAGGAATATTTTACACTCAGGTACAAAATCAAAAAATTCTTGGTGAAGGAATCTTGCTGAAATGGTATCCTGACCAGTTAATTGTTTAATTACACTTTCGGAAAGCCGCCTGCCTTCGTCTGATTCTACAGCAGAAACGAATCTAGCACCTTTTAACCGGGCAAGGTCATTGCGGATACCCTCGTTTTTTTGGACCATTAGTGTTTCGGTAGGAGTCTGCAGCGCATAATCACCTAATAACGACATGATCAAAGCAATTAGCACACTTTTACCGTTCGCGCCAGTTCCGTACAAAATAAAGACTACCTGTTCTCTCGTGCTGCCCGTAAGACTATATCCAATGGCCTTCCTCATAAAGGTGATCAAATTTTCATTCTCTGCAAATATATCATTAAGAAACTTCTCGAACATTGGACACTTCGCTTCAGGGTTATACTCGACAGGTATAATCTTCGTGCTCAAATCTTCGCGCTTGTGTGGTCTTAATTCCCCCGTCCTTAAATCCAAAGTGCCATTTAAGCAGTTTAGCAACCATTGATCCTTATCTAATTCCTCTGTCGTCACCGGTATTCCCGGCTCACTTTGTGCCAAATTGACCATCGCCCTTAATCGCGCTTCAGATTCAGATTTCAGCGCATGGTTTACGAGTGCTCTGCGCGTATCTTCATCGGGGATGTCGCTCGCTTCAGCATACATTCGTCTAACGGTTTCTTTAGCTAGCCGGTAAATACCCCCAGTATTATCCTTCACCCACCTTTTACCATCCCATAGAAGCCATTTGCCCCATTGGTAGCAATATCTTATATTCTGCCCATAATTGGAAACTAGGCGGGCGGCATTTCCCAAATCCGTGAGAAAATTACCCTGTGCTATGATATCCTGTACGGCTTTTTTTTCTGATTTCTTTTCTTCGTACTTGATTTCAATGCGCATAGCGGTGTCGAGTGCATTTTGAAATATTTCCTTAAATTTACTCTGTTCTCTTTTGTGCAGGTCATTAGGATCTTTAGCACCGGTTAATTCACTCAACCGGACCTCGAAAAGCTCTCCCTGCCATGTTTTCCAACTGGAAAATTGTTTTGTTATACCGGCAATAAATGCTTCGCCGCCTTGATCTGGTTCTCGAACAGCATAAATTTTTGGGATTCCATCAACATGTTTAAGCTTGAGCTTGCCGGCCATATCCGCACCAGGAAACCCTAGCGCTGGAAAATCATGATACCATAATGTCCAACTATCGGATTCACCCTCCACAAAGACGATAAATCCTTTTTCCCGTGCTTCAGGAAGTTTCCATAAGCCATACGGTATAACTGCCCCTTTGCCCCTTGCCCACTTGCTACCGTCCTTTGCCTTCAGCGCAACTCTGATTCGCTGCCGTGGTGCTGGAGTCCCATCCTCAAGTGAATACCTAATTTTCACATGGTTCCTTCCTTGGCTCACCCCCAGGCTCGTGAGAAAATCAGTCGGAAACCCCTTGTCCTTAGCTAACGCATCAATTGTTAAGCCACCCGTAGCCGTAATAGTTTTTTGCTCTGAATCAGGAAATAGATCAGCCCACGTCATATCTAATTTATTAAGAATCTCTTTCGGGTCACAACCCGTAAAACAGTTCAATAAAATCTTATTATCTACTACGGTAACGGAAAGGCTTCTATTTTTATCTCCATGGGCATGTCCATCACCGGGACAATGAGCAACATGACCATTACCGCTAGGCTTTACACCTGAAAGTTTACTCAGGAGATTTTGGAGTTTGAAATCCAAATCCATGACTTGCCTCCAGTAACAGGCCCTTGCCCTTGCTGTAAACATCTTGAACATTTATTCGACAGTTGTTACAATATTGATATAAATACAACCTCTTGTTTCCTCCTTCCACCGCCTCCCGGCCTCGCCCCCGCCGGGGGTTTTATTTTGCCTATCTGCTTGCTGCTTCCTTTTCCAACCAATTTTTTAACCCTTCTTTAGGAATAATAAATTTCTTTCCAATTCTTATGGATGGAAAGTCCGGTCGGTGGCATAAGTTATAAACTCCCTGCTTCCCGATAGGAATGATCTTGTTTCGCCAAATATCGTCTGGAAGTAAGTTAATAGGTAAGTCATCCCAGTTAATAATTTGATTCAACTTTTTCCCCCCTTTTGATTTTAAATATTGCTATTTCGTCCCTTTGTGTGTTATTATATAAGAAAAATAGCGATATAGAAAACGATTCACATATCGCCATTCAATAAAAAAGCTAGACATATCAAGGCATTAAAGGAATATTAAAATTATGGAAAATCAAGTTATAAATATCACCAAAAATAATAAACTTTATCTTTATAATTCAAACAGACTTCCAAGTGAAGGTTTTACATGGTATCGGGGTAAAAGCGTTTTGCGGGAAGTCGAGGGAATAGAGTTTCTTTCAATAAACAACGTACAATCGTATACCCCAGATCTAAAAAGTGCAGTTATTGATTTCGCAAATCTAAACATTTTAGATAATAAAGAAATCATCTCAATTGTTAAAAAATATGGCTTTTTAGGGCTTGTTCATTTCTTAGAAGAAGGTAAAGGGGCTTATTTTTGGAAAACACATCACACGGATTTCGATTGGTATAAATTACTAGGAATAGATGAACCATCAAAAATATCAACCCCGTTCACTAATGGATTGTCCAGTTCTGCTAAACACCCTTTTTGGGATTATTACCGTGAACCATTAGAAGTGTTTCAAAACGTGGTTGCCTGGTTTCAAGAAATTGTTTCCGTATTGGTTGCAGTCGAGAGAGTATCAAAAGAAAATCCGGCAGGCTTTTATCAAAGTGAGGAGTTCACTGAATTACGCTGGATCACTCAAAAAACAGGTCCATTATCAATTACACTATCATATTTACCAAACGGATTGCCGGTATGGGTAATGCCCGTAAATTCTTTACTAACTGCACTATACAGTTTTCTTTTTTGGATGATTCAAAATAGCTACCCTATTCGTCAATGTCCTACCTGTGGGAAATATTTTTGGGCTGATGATAAACAGCATCGAAAATTATATTGTAATAAAGATTGTGCTATGAACCCGGTACGTGAACGGGAAAAGGAAAAACGAAAAGTTATTAGGCAGTCCAAAAAGAAAACCGGGGAGGAAATCGCTAAAGATACCGGTATTCCCCTGAACAGGATTAAAGAGATTTTAGGGGAAGAATAAAACCCCGAATATATTAAAGGAAGGTGTCAAAAATGGCAAAGAAAACCAAGAACACGGACGGGAAGAAACCCAGAAAGCCCCGCAATGCAAACGGCGAAGGCGGGATCACTCAGTTAAAGAATGGTTTATGGCAGGCGCGCATGAGCGTACGGGATCCGATTACAGGCGATTTAAAGAGATACGCCTATTACGGCAAATCTAAAATTGAGGCGCGCGACAAGCTAATCAAGGCACAAAATGAGATCAGGATAGGCAGCTTTGTTGTCCCTCAAAAGGATCACTTTGGAACATGGCTTACCGTTTGGCTGACACAGTATAAAAAGATCCGTGTACGGGCTTCAACCTTCGCACTGTACGACAACATTACTAAAACCCACATCATTCCCAATATTGGTGACATACCGCTCCAAAAGCTGGAGACAAAAGACATCCAGAAGATAATTAATACCATGCGTAAAGAAGGTAAGTCGGTCTCCCATATAAAGCATGTTCACCTTATTATCAGTGGAGCCTTAAAGCAGGCGGTAAAAGAGCAGAAAGTTTTCCGGAATGTGGCCGATGCCGTAGAACTGCCGAAGGGTGAGAAAAAGAAGGTTGCGCCCATGTCAAAGGATGATGCGAAAAAATTCCTTGAAGTAGCCAAGAAAAGCAAGTATTATCCTGCTTTCGTTTTGGAGATTGGGACCGGCTTAAGGCGCGGCGAACTCCTGGCCCTGCGTTGGAAAGATATTGATCTTGATAAGGGTACTCTTACAGTTAACCAGGCATTAAGCAGGGTAGCCCTACCCGATAAGGACAAAAAGACACAGCTTATGTTCCAGGCTCCCAAGACTGAGAAAGGCAAGCGAGTTATCAAGCTGAAAAACAACGTGATTAAGACTTTGAAGGCACATCAACTTGCTACCGGCAACCGTGATAATCCTGACGCACTGGTGTTCAGCAATAAGAAAGGTAGGCCGCTCGACCCTAGAGCTTTTACTAAACGATATGAATACATTCTTACTAAAGCCGGCATTCCCAAGACTAGCTTCCATGCCCTGCGGCATACTGTAGCAGTCCTCCTTATCCAGGCCGGGGAAAAGGTAAAGAACGTGCAGGAACTATTAGGACATGAGCGGTACGGTACAACGATGGATATATATGCAGAGTTTATGCCGGAAGAAGAGAAAGATAAAACTGCTGAGAAGATAGACGCTCTACTTGAAGAATTAATGTAAAAATCCCTGCCATATAAGCAGGGACCTAGAGGTATTACACGCCAGGGCTGCGCCCTGGCTTTTACTTTTTTAGGTTGTTTTAAAGTCTATTGGCATAACTATTGGCATAAAGCCTGTTTTAACATATGATTTTTCTGGTGGAGATAAGGGGGCTCGAACCCCTGACCTCTAGAGTGCGATTCTAGCGCTCTCCCAGCTGAGCTATATCCCCACGCATCCTTAATTTCACGGGAGTTATTATAGCATGTATGGATCGTTTGGTCAATATTCTCCCAAGATAATAATGGCTCTAAAAAATATAGGAAGAGTAGGGTCATGCCAATATTTTAATAATTCTAACTATATGCAAATAGCATAACACATATTAATAATTTCAAGCAATAAAGATAGCACATTTTTAAAAAAATAATAAGAATTATGCAGGGAAAACCCACATAGTATAGAATTATATAGCATATTAACTTTTAGGAGGTAAATAAATTGGGTAAGAAGATTACACTATCTGTTATCAAAGCTGACATTGGCGGCTTCGTCGGTCACTCAAATGTACACCCTGAATGCTTGGAAACAGCCGGGGGCATTCTGGCAGGGAGTCCTCTTCTGATAGATTACCACGTAACTCATGTTGGTGATGATATTAATTTAATTATGACACACGAATTAGGCAAAAACAGTGGTGAGATACACGAATTGGCCTGGAATACATTCTTGTCTTGTACCGCAGTGGCAAAAAAGTTAAAATTATACGGAGCCGGACAGGACTTGCTGGCTGACTCTTTTTCAGGAAATGTCAAAGGTATGGGCCCGGGCGTGGCCGAAATGGAATTTGAGGAGCGCACTAGCGAACCTGTAATTGTTTATATGGCCGACAAAACCGAACCCGGCGCTTGGAACTATCCTATATACAAAATGTTTGCAGATCCGTTCAACACTATCGGTCTGATTATTGATCCTAAAATGCATGGTGGCTTTTTATTTGAAGTACGCGACTTGATTGACAACAAAAAGGTAACTTTCTCTTGTCCGGAAGAGATTTACGACATGCTGGTTTTTATCGGCGCTCCCGGACGTTATTGCATTAAGTCGGTTTATCAGAAAGGTACTAACGAGATAGCGGCTACCTCCAGTACTCAGCGTCTGAACCTGATGGCCGGACGTTATGTGGGCAAGGATGATCCGGTACTAATTGTACGGTGTCAAAGCGGTTTCCCGGCTGTAGGCGAAGCGCTTGAGCCATTTGCCAATCCTCACATGGTTTCGGGATGGATGCGGGGCTCGCACAGCGGCCCGCTTATGCCTGTTTCTGTAAACACATCATCACCCACTCGTTTTGACGGCCCGCCCAGAGTAGTAGCCCTGGGGTTCCAATTAGCCGACGGCAAACTGCACGGGCCACAAGACTTCTTTGCTGATGTATCCTATGATCTCGCCAGGCAAAAGGCCAATGAGATAGCAAACTACATCCGCAGCATGGGACCGTTTGAACCGCACCGCCTGCATTTGGATGAAATGGAATACACCACTATGCCTGATGTCAGCAAGCGTTTAAAGGATCGTTTTGAAAAAGTTGAGTAATATAAACCAGATGATTAATCAATTAATGCCGGGTTATTGCCCGGCATTTTTGCTTGGGAAAGGGGCCGAACATGAGCCGCGTTTTATACCCAAAGGTCATCTATCTCCTGGCGTATTTGTCTATATCAATACCCCTTCTTATCATCCACTCCGCCACAGAACCTGTTACCAGCACAGGTTTTTTTACTAATTGCGCCAGATTCTTCGCCCCTGACATTAACATGACCAGGCGCAGTTCATTAATTATTCCGGTTATTTTATTTATTAGTCCCTCTTCCGACTTATCTGTTAACTCTTTAAGAAAGATCTTCGCCATTCCGGCCATACCCGTGCCCAATGCCAGCGCTTTAGCCACGTCAACACCGGTTTCCAACCCCCCGGAGGCGATTATTAAAATGGGTAGTTCGAGGCTAAGTCCTTCTAACAAGCTGACCGCCGTGGGAATTCCCCAGTTCCGGACACCTTCGCTGCTTTTTTGCCCTGAACGCATGTCTTCTATTTCAATAAAGTTAGTGCCTCCCTGCCCCCCCACGTCCACATACCGGACACCGGCATTGTAAAGGGCAGATATGGTTTCTCTGGAAAGACCAAACCCCACTTCTTTAACTACTACGGGAACACTAAGTCTGGAAGTAACCTCTCTGATATTATCTATTACTCCGTTAAAATCCCTGTCCCCTTCCCGCATTGCCAACTCCTGAGGGACATTCAAGTAAAGCTGCAACCCGTTGGCTGAGATCATTTCCACCGCTGCCGCCGCCTGTTCAGGCGGCGCCCCGGCACTCAGGTTGGCCAGGAGAACGCCATCAGGGTTTTCCTGGCGTGCCACCTCGTAGGTTTGCCTCAATCCGGGGTCTTCCAGCCCGGCCATCTGCGATCCCACCGCCATCGCCACACCGGTTTGCCGCGCCACTCTGGCCAGGCTCTTATTTATGTTTGCCACTGCCGGGTGCCCGCCCGTTATGGCATTGATCAACAACGGCGCTGCAAGTCTCTTGCCCATAAAAACGCAAGTGGTATCAACGTCACCCAGACTAAAACCAGGCAGGGAATCATTAATTAAACGGATTTCCTCGAAACCACTGGAAGTTTCCGGCTTTCCCAGTCGTAGGGCATATTCTATGTGATCCAGTTTGCGTTTTTGTCTTTGTTTCGTCATTTTGTTATACTACTCCTTTCCGGCCGGTCGAAATAAATATTTTCAACTAAACGTTAAACCTGAAATTTATCACGTCACCGTCTTCCACGATATATTCCTTGCCTTCAAGACGGTACAGTCCCTTTTCTTTTACTTTGGCCATACTCCCTAAATCCGATAAATCACGGTATTTCACTACTTCTGCTTTAATAAAACCCCGCTCCAGGTCGGAGTGAATTTTACCGGCCGCCCGCTTGGCATCAGTTTCCTTCATAATCGTCCATGCTTTCACTTCATCGTCTCCAACAGTAAAGAAAGAAATCAGACCGAGATAATCATATGTTGCACGCGCTAAACGATCTATTCCCGACTCGGCGACACCAAGGTCGGTTAAAAACATTTCTTTATCCTCGTCCGGCAACATGCTAATTTCCATTTCCATTCTACCACAGATCTCCAGAACCGGAAGACCATGTCCGGCAGCGTATGCTTCCAAATCATCCCTGCCCGGGTAAGACTTTGACTTAAACTGCTGCTCATCTGTGTTAACTACCAGCAATAACGGTTTCTCTGTCAAAAAACTGAAATTTTTCAACACGAATTTTTCTTCATCAGTTAATTCCAGACGGGCGATGGATATTTCATTTTCCAAAGCTTCAAGGCATTTTTCTAAAATTTCAAGCTCCAGCGCGTTTTCTTTTTTAACTTTTTTTCCTTTTTTTATTCTTCCAATCCTTTTTTCGATTATCTCCATATCGGCAAACAGGAGCTCCATATTTATTGTCTCAACATCCCGCAAGGGGTTGAGACTGCCGTCCACATGCGGGAGATCCGGATCGCTGAATGCTCTGACTATATGAGCAAGCATGTCCACGTTCCGGATCGTGTTCAAGAACTGGTTGCCGACTCCTTTACCCTGACTGGAACCGCGCACCAAACCCGGCACGTCGCTAAACTGGATCTGGGCGTAAGTGGTCTTGCGGGGCCGATACAAACCGCTCAGGTAATCCACCCTGCTGTCCGGCACCTTGGCTATTCCCACATTTGTTTCGGTTTTTCCGGTTAAAAAGTTGGAGGTTTCCATACTCGCTCCCGTGAGCAAGTTAAATATAGTGGTTTTTCCCACCATGGGCAGTCCTACCAGACCGCAATTCAAACTCATGTTCATCACCCAAATAGTAGTTTATCATCATGCCAAATGTTTTACAAACCCTTTTAAAATCATGTGGCGCCCGGCTGCAGGAGTTTGTTCGGTTTACGAAGAATTATGTTTAAGCCCGGCGCACCTCCAGGTGTTTTTTTTGACGGTTTGTAGTAATGGTCAGATAAAGCCATCCATCTTCCTGTACACTTTTTACATTGCCGCCCCGGATAACATAATCCTGGCTATCACCCACATAGACCGCCACGGTAATATCTTTCAGCCCCTCAGGGTTTTCCAGATCGATGACATAGCCCCCGCTTTCTTGTTTCTTTACCTGCCAGCGAGTCTGGGCGTTGCGGTTTAAAAAATCAGCGAACCAGCTCATCGGCGCTATAGTAATCCTGCCGTTATTTTGTTCCGCCGCGGCTTTATCTTCCAGGTTCCGAATGGCGTCCAGACAAAAACGTGCGTCTGACGGGTGGGTATAAACCATCCGGATCGTCCTTTCCCCGGCTGTAAAGTCAACCAAATCATCCAGCCACTGTTTTACTTCCCCGGAAGAAACGCCCCCTCGCTGCATTTCTTCAAAGGAAGCAAATTCATGGTAAGGTGAAATTGGAAACGCCCAAATGTTTTGACTGGCATATTTTCCGTCAAGACGGGGGTGAGTCGGGCTGGAACCGGAATCACCCGCGTAATAGTAGGAGTTAACCCCAAGTTCTTCAAGATAAGAATCTATCCATAATGGATGGTTGCCGCCGGGATCGCTGTATTCCCGGACTTTTCTACCGGTTACGGTCTCCAGGGCGTCAAAATTCCAATTAATAAACTGGGCGGCTTTCTGTACCGGCATATATTGCAGATTATAGGCGAAGAAGTTATGCATCCAGCCGCCATGCGAACCAATTTCCCCGTAGTTCTGAAGCACTTCCAAAACAGGCTTGCCCTTGAACTTGTTCTCGGCGAAAAACCCGGCGTTGTCTCCAAGCTTATAGGTATCAGGGCCGGCTGTTATGTGTATTGACAAAGGAACGTCTTTCCGGAATAAACCCTGCATCATCATTACCATTAATGCCCGAAAGTAAGCGCCGCTGCAAATGTGCAGGTTAAAAACTATACCCCCCTTGCCGCCGGGGCTGTTAACCAATCGCGGTACTTTAGCGTAACGAATCAGGAACGTCCGCAGCACCGACCGGAGTGCCAGGTCGTCTGAACGCAGCTCATATTTCCCCAGGGGCATGTTGACATAAACCGCCGCGCCCCCGCTTTCATAATTTTTTTCCGTAATAACGGGATTGTTAAAATTCTCGCCGCTGTCGTAAGCAATTACCTTGGCGTCATCATTAACTGCCCAGGAATGTTCAAACTGCACCCTTCCGTATGAGTAACTGCATACCACGTTATCTTTCTCCAGCTTGCCCGGAGAAATTCCCCACTCCCGTCCTTTATCCGCCGAGGTGAAACACCAATAACCCAGGTAAGTGGAACTCTGATCCCCGGGCGCGGGCATGAAATATCTGACCCCGGCCAGGTTGGCCAACCGCGGAGTCTGGTTTGGCGAATCCCCTAAATCCTTCGTGGCGGGGTCAAAAATTAGGAGAACTTGTCCACCGTTATCCCTTACATAAGAGTTAATAACTCCTGCCGCATCAGGCGGCATGGACGAATTGACAAATTCCGGCACCAGCAGCGCCTCATAGCGTTCTTTAAGACCTGCGCCGCCTAATCCGGCTAGGTCGCCCGGCGAAACAACCTGATATGGAAAACCTTCTTCCCTTAGTAACTGCTCGTAAACCGACAGGATCAACTTTCCTTGTTCAGACTGGCGGTCACCGGCCAAAAGGCCTATTTGAACAACACCGGACGGTTCGGCGGTGGCAGTATTAAGGAGGGCCGTCGTGACCGGTAAGGAAGTAAATATGCAAATAATAAGCAAAATGCTGATATATTTTTTACTGTTCATGTCTTTTTTCTAACCAACGGTGATTATTACCCCCGCACTAGCGCTTATTTTACCCCATACTTCCAATATAGTAAAATATTATGATTTATTGACAGACCATTTTTTTACTGTCAATTGGGAATCCCCCCATAAAAAGCGAACCACCGGCTCAACTACAGACGGGTCGCCACTGGTATAAAAACTCTCCCTGCCCGGCTTATTATTTTTTGCTGCAATTTCCATCTCTTTTAAAACGCGCGCTACCTGCTTGGCAACCGCCTCGCCGGTGTCGATAACCTTGATGCCTGAGCCGGCCTGCTTTTCCACCAGTGGGCGCAAGAACGGATAATGAGTACAACCAAGTACAATTGTATCAACTTCCCTCGCCAGCATAGGGTCCAGGTAACGGCTGATCAAGGCCTCCGCTTCGGGGCTTTCATGCTTACCCGCCTCGACAAGTTCCACTAACCCCGGACATGGTTGTGTATATACATTTACACCGTCCCCGAATTTCTCCAACAGGTGGCTGAATCGCTCACCCGCTAACGTGACGCCTGTGGCAAGCACACCAATATTACCGTTGCAAGTAGCTGAAACCGCCGGTTTTACCGCGGGCTCAACCCCGACGACAGGAATGTGAAAACGTTTCCGGGCGGCGTCAAGACTGGCAACCGTCGTAGTGTTGCTGGCTATAACAATCATCTTTACACCTTTTGCTATCAGGAAATCACCAATTGCAAAAGCGCGGGCGCGAATCACCTCCGGTGGTTTGGAACCGTAAGGGCAGTAAGCCGAATCGGCAAAATACAGCAGGTCTTCCGCCGGAAGCAGGCAACGCACCTCACGCATCACCGAAAGCCCTCCCATTCCTGAGTCAAAAAGCCCGATTGGCCTGTCACAAGACATCACAGACATAACCTCATTGACAAATATATATTGCAAATAATAATAAACCTATATGTAATATTATACCAATATTGAATTTAATTTGTTCAGATTCCTTTGTTCCAATATTAATATTAGCACGAATATAGAATTATAGGTGAGTTTTTTCTGGGATCAGTAAAATATAAGAACGACTTCAAAGGAAATACTCATTATCGAGGAGAAATAATTTGTTACGCTTTTGACTGAGGAGGCTTATTACTAAATGGGTTTTTGCGGTTGGTTCGGCAAGACGCTCCGGGTCAATTTAAGTACCGGCATAATCACTGAGGAAAATATCGGGCAAAAAGTGCTTTCAGACTGGATTGGCGGTCGCGGGATAGGAGCTTGGGTAGTTGCCGGGGAAGTGCCGGCATGCTGCGACCCGCTCGGGGAAGAAAACAAACTGGTTTTCGCGACCGGCCCGCTGACCGGGGCCGGAGTTCCCGGCGCCGGGCGCTTCAGCGCTTCGGCCAAGTCGCCGCTCACCGGCACTATCCTGGATTCAAACGCCGGTGGCAGGTGGGGTATCCGGTTAAAAAAGAACGGTTATGATATGCTGATTATTGAGGGCACTTCAGCCGGGCCGGTTTACCTGAAGATAGAAGAAGGAACGGCGTCACTGCATGAAGCGGGGGATCTTTGGGGCGCCGATGTCCGGGAAACAAACGACAAGCTAAAGGATAAACTGGGGAATGAAACAAGCATAGCGTGTATTGGCCCGGCCGGGGAAAATCTGGTGAAATTCGCTTCCGTAATGAACGATGGGCACCGCGCCCTGGGACGGGGCGGTTTGGGCGCGGTGATGGGAGCGAAAAAACTAAAGGCTGTCGCCGCAAAAGGTTCGCGGAAGGTGGAAGTCGCCAACAAAGAAAAATTTGATTTCATGATCTACGAAGCCGGCAAATGGCTCAAAGCCAACCCGATCACCTCCCAGGGACTTCCTGAATTCGGCACTCCGGTTCTGGTCAAACTTTTTAACGCACTGGGTGTCTTTCCAACCCGTAATTTCCAGGGTTCACAATATCCTGACGCGCTGAACATTTCCGGCGAGACCATTGCCGAACTCATGACCGCAGGCCGCAAAGGCTGTTACGGCTGCCCGGTCCAGTGCGCCAGGCTGCTTAAAACGAAAACAGGAACCACCTTGGGGCCGGAATATGAATCTATCTGGGCGCTAGGTCCGGAATGCGGAATCGGTGACCTGGACACAATTGTCGAGGCCAATCACCTCTGCAATCAATTGGGTTTGGATACCGTATCTACCGGCGTAACCATCGGCTGCACCATGGAACTGGAAGAAAAAGGCATATTTAACACAGGGCTTTCGTTCGGAGACACCACGGGAATGCTCCGGGCCATCAAACAAATCGCATACAGGGAAGGCGATGGAGACCTGCTGGCTGAAGGCTCGCGCCGCCTGGCTGAAAGATGCGGGGCCGGCCAATACGCCATGCAGGTAAAAGGACTGGAACTGACTGCCTACGACCCGCGCGGCTTGCAGGGGATGGGCCTGGGTTTTGCCACCTCAAACCGGGGCGGCTGTCACCTGCGGGCATATATGGCCGGACCTGAGGCGCTTGGCGTGCCCAAGATGGTGGACCGGTTCAGCGCCGGCGGTAAAGCCGGGCTGACCATCACCCAGCAGAACGTCAGCGCGGCTATTGACAGCTTGATCGCCTGCCGTTTTATCAATCTGGCTGTTTCCGAGGAATATTTCGCCAGAATTTTATCGGCTGTCACCGGTGTTGATTACCAAACCCAGGACCTGCACCGGATCGGCGAACGAATTTGGAATTTAGAGCGTTTGTTCAATCTGCGGGAAGGTTTTGACTGCTCCCATGACACTTTGCCGCCCAGGCTGCTGGAGGAGCCTATTCAAGAGGGACCATCCAGCGGAAGTGTGGTTGAACTCAAACCAATGCTCGAAGAGTATTACCGTTTCAGGGGGTGGAACGAATCAGGCGTTCCTTCGCCGGGGAAACTGCGGGAATTGGGACTGGAGGATTTCAAATGCTAAAGGACTTTCAAACATTCGGGCGGGACCTTTTCCTGGCCGGGCTGAACAGCTCGCATAGCGGCAACCTTAGCGTACGCTGCGGTGACCGTATCGTCATCACCAGAAGGGGGGCTATGCTCGGTCACCTGGAGGAACGGGATCTCATCGAAACAGGTCTGGATAAAAACGACAGCAACATCATCCTGGCCTCCACGGAGATTAGGGTGCACCGGGCGATCTACAAAGGGACCGCGGCCCTGGCCGTTGTACATGCCCACCCGGTTCATGCCATTGCCTTATCCCTCCTGGAAGATGAAATTATACCGCTGGATTCTGAAGGGGCTTACCTGCTGCATAAAATTCCCGTCCTGAGCGCGGAGCACACCATTGGCTCCCAGGAATTAGAGGAAAAACTGCCCTCGCTTTTAAAAGAATATAAAATTGTGATGGTCCGCGGACACGGGAGTTTCGCTACCGGACAATTATTGGAGGAAGCCTACCAGTGGACTTCCAGTTTGGAGAACATCTGCCGGATTATCCATATCACCCGCGCTTTAAAAGGAGAAGTAAAAGACAAACGCTCGTCTAAATACAAAGAGTGGTAACAGCATATATTTTACAGACATATAAAACAACTTTTTCCCGAAGAATATTATTAACTCTCAGAAAAGGGGGAATTCTGTTGCCACGCGAAGGGTTGATTCCGACTGTCCTTGGTACCGCCGTTACCACCGCAGGACTTGCGTTGCGCAAAGCAAATCCCGTAATCGGATGGGGAGTCGCCGGTTTTGGTTTGGCGCATATTTTACTTGGCGCCATAGACCTGATGGAACACCCGCCGGAGTAATGAGAGTTTAGAGAGGAGCGCACACTCCTCTCTTTTATTTGCGCTAACGGATTGTGCGGATATGACGGCCGTCTTTCTTCAACAAGGCCAATTTCAATTCTTTAATGGTGCATGATTCCATAGCCGCAAAACACTGGGGAGGAGATATACCGTCTAACCAGTGCGCGTCCGAAGAAACGAGGTAATAAAAGCTTCTTTCTTTTAATTGGTCAAGCTGAGCCTGGTCGCGGGACAGGTGCGGTGTCAATTCCACACCGTCTATAGGCAAATCATCGGGGATAAAACCCAGGCTTCCCCATAAGCTGAAAGCTTTCCGGTCGATATGAGCCGCTATGCACAGACCCCCCAAATGATGAACGCCTCTGACAACTTCTTCAACGGTTAGATCCGTACCCATCAGAAGCAGCCTTTCCACTTCTCTCAACTTATTTCCCTCGTGATCAACAACCCATTGCTCACCGAAACTTTTTTTCTTGTTTTTTAGGTCAGGCAAGTGATTGTAAATTATTCTTTGCCAGTCAAGCACCTGTTCCAGAGTGTCAAAAAGGCAAACCATATGGATGTCTTCTCTGGTCTGCACTTCCATACCGGGCAGAATTTCAATCCCCATCTCTTTACCTTTTGCCATAAAGGCCGGGACATTTTCCGCCGAATTATGGTCGGTTATCGCTATCACTTCAACACCGAGCTGCCTGACCCGGCTCAAAACAAGGGGAGGCACCATGTCGTCACTCGCGCAGGGTGACAGGATGGTATGAACATGCAGGTCTAACACCCACTCCCGCATATTTTCACCTTCCCAGGCCCAAGTCATGTAAACGTCCGGCAACTTGATAAGCCGTTTCTTGTGAACTCAAAATTACTATCCCTTCTTTTTTCGCTTTCTGCAAGGTGTCATCCTGGGGTAAATTACCTTCAACCAATATAATGCAATGCAAATTTAAAAGCACGGCGACGGCGATGATATTTTGGTGGGTTTGGATGGTCAGCCAGATATCACCGTCTTTAGCGTGAGCCATGACATTGCTTAATAAGTCTCCGCAGTAGCAGCCGGTTACTTCCAGGGACGGATCAATCTCATCCGGTGTCAACAGGGCGGCATCCAATTCCTTTAATAAATTCACCAGCTTCATAAAACACCTCAGTCAATGAAAATTTTTATCACCAATGTAGTGCCTTTGGGAGAAGATTCTATAGCTAATTCGTCAGCTGATTTTTTTATGTTGGGCAGTCCCATACCCGCCCCGAAGCCCATTTCCCTAATCCGGTCGGAAGCTGTGGAATATCCCGGCTGCATGGCTAAAGAAACATCTTCTATACCCGGGCCGCTGTCTTCAACAATAATGGTTATATCATGGGGTGTTACCTTGGCTGAAAGCTTTCCCTCATGGGCATGAATCACCACATTCATTTCAGCGTCATAAGCCGCGATTGCGGCGCGCCGGATAATTGTACCTTCCAATCCCAATTCAGTAAGCATTTTTTTGATGTTACTGGCCGCTACACCTGCCAGGTCAAAATTCATACTCTGGATCGAGCATTCATATGTTTGTGTCGTAAAATCTTTGGGCTCTTTTTTTTCTTCAGGTTCATCCACCTGATCAATTCTTAACAACTGGGCCAACCGGGTTACAATATCACTGGTCGTTAAAATCCCCACAACCTTTGATTGTTCATTAATAACGGGAAATCTTCCAAACCCATAACGGCGGCACGCATTTAAGGCATGTCCGACCGTATCCTGCTCATGTAAAAATACGGGGTTAACGGTCATAACTTCCGAGATAAAAGCGTTCAAATTGTTATTTTCCATAGCTTGAATGATATCGGCCACACTAATAACACCTAAGAGAGCATTTTCCCGGTCAACAACCGGCATACCCGAAATGCCTTTATCGCGCATCAGTTCTTTGGCCTGCCGGACTGTTAAATCGGAGGTAATAGAGATAACATCCCTAGTCATAACATCCTGTACCCCGGGCAAGGACTGCTTGTCATTCATGGCAAATCACTCCTAAACCGGCTTGATAGAGGAGACCGCAAGATTCGTACATCGGATACACGGTGCATAGAAGGGGAATATCCTTTGCTTCAGCCAAATCTACTATTTCCTGGGAAGGCACCTTGCCACGGATAAATATCACACCAATCAAATCGATTATTTCCGCTGTACGAATTACCTGCGGGTTAATCAATCCTGTAAGAAGAACAGTCTTTTCCTTACTGTGAGCCAGGACGTCGCTCAACAAATCAGCGCCGCAAGCTGTATCCGCGTTTTTGTCATCCAGGCAGTGATGGGTAAAGCAAGTTGCTTTCAACACTTTCTGTATTTCCGAAAGCGTCAACACTAACACCTTCTTTGATTTTCTGATTCCATTATTATAGTATCATATTTCTCCTACGCTTAGGCAAAGAAACTGAGGTATGGGCAATTGTTTTTTTATAAAAAAAACAGTTATAATGTTCATATCTAGATACCGGATAATATTATGTAAAAGGTGAATAAAATATGGAATTATCTTTTGAACAAGGCCCCATCAGACCTCCAAGCGAAGCGGCCAGTCTTTTGCTCAGGCTTACGCGCAACTGTCCATGGAACAAGTGCGCATTCTGCAGGTCTTACAAGGGGGCAACTTTTTCCAGGCGCAGTGTGGAAGAGATCAAAAATGACATCGACACGGTGGTTAAAATGTGCCGGTCGGTGCAGGAGATATCCCGGAAAAGCGGATTTGGCGGCTTGCTGAATATGGATGTGATGGTAAAGCTATATAATACTGGTGATTACCAATTGTTCCACGTCGCTTCCTGGCTGTATAACGGCGGTAAGACGGTTTTTCTGCAAGACGCCAATTCACTGGTCATGAAGACCGATGACGTGGTGGAAATCCTGAGATACTTAAAAGAAAGCCTGCCTTCAGTTGAACGTGTTACAACCTACGCCCGGTCGAGCACACTGGCGCGTAAGAGCGTTGAGGAACTGACGGCGCTGAAACAGGCCGGTTTATCCCGCATCCACGTGGGAATGGAGTCAGGGTCCGACGATGTTCTTAAACTAATCAATAAAGGCGCCACCGCGCAGCAGCATATTGAGGCCGGCAGGCGGGTGAAGGAATCAGGGATATCACTTTCAGAGTACGTTATTTTAGGGATGGGGGGCAAGCGGTGGTCTAAGGAACACGCGCTTGAAACGGCCAGGGTTCTGAACATGATCAACCCTGATTTTATCCGTATGCGCAGTCTGACAGTGGCTGAAGGCACACCGCTCAGCCAAAAAGCGCGAAACGGTGAATTCGCGGAAGAAACCGAGGAAGAAGTAGTCGCCGGCGAAAAGCTGCTCATTGAACGTCTCGACGGTATTCAAAGCAATCTGGTCAGCGACCATTCCATGAATTTGCTGGAAGAAGTCAACGGCAAACTGCCGGAAGATAAGCCGGCCATGATAGGAATAATTGACCGCTTTCTCGCCCTGCCGGAAAGGGAAAAACAAAATTTCATCCTGGGCAAGCGCTGGGGGGTTTACCGCGTGCTGGATGATCTGCGTGACGCGTCAAACCATGCCAGGGTTGCCGACGCCCTTGATAAACTGGAAAAAGAGGGTAAGTACCATGCCACCTTGTCTTACCTGAAAAACCAGGTAATCTAACAAACACGAAGTAAGACTAGGATGACTTACTCCTCTGTAAAACATGAGAAATAATAAACAACCCGCCGATAACAAATTGTGGAATTGAAAGAAATAGAAAATATTCAATATTCCTATAGGTCTTAAAATAAAATGTGAATAACATGCCAAGTATAATAAAAGCTAAGCCGCTAAATTGAGGATATTTCCAGAAGATAATTAGAGCTGTAAGAAAAATAAATGTCGGTATCAGATGCATTAAGAAACCTATTAAGTTATCAATAAATGATACTTCATCTGAAAACGCGTCTAAGGCAAAAATTGATATAAATAGTATAAATATAATCGCAAGCACTCTTGAAACCCAAACAAGTTTGTTACTCATTGGTTTTACCTGAAATATATGTACAGTAACCATAACTGATTGGGCCTTTTTTGGTAGTTTCGCAGGGAAACTCAGGACATTCGAAACATAACGAAACGTTTTTATTGAATGCGCATTTTGAAATCATGCAGAATTTGTTATCTTTAGGCTTGCAGCCTTCATCACCACTAGGGCACATACCTTTTACCATTCTCGGACATTTTTCACAAGCGATTCCACATACACCTATTTTCATATAAACCTCCATTCTGCCGCTACCACTGGGGGCTCAAATAATAATGAAAGCCCTGGACGTTCCTTCTGGCTCTATTCTGGCTTTTTAGCCGACATATGAGTTAAAATTAAATCTGTCATATCTTTAGTTCTAACACTCAATAATTCACATACCTCACCCCGGAATATTGTTTTATCACGGGGTTTATGTGTGCCTTCAACAATTTCTATGTCAGGATATTTCTCCTTAATAACGTCAAGATACTTGTTAACGAACGGGCAAACAGACGTCATGCAATATGAGAGATGGATAGCATCAACCTTAAAGCTGGCAAGGGATTTTACTCGTTTTAAGATTTTTTCAGGGGCTCCAATTGTCGGACAACCGGCACAAGATATTATACCGACAAGAACAGTTTCCTGATCCTTGTATTTTTCAAAGAAACCTCTCTTTTTACGCATATCGGCAAGACATACCGCCGAAGCGCAATTTAGTTCCTGGGTGCAGTTCCAACACGTTAATATTCCTATCCTCGGCATGGAAACCTCCTAACGAGTTAAAACATTTATGTTATATTTCTATATTTTTAAGATTATTCCTGTAGCAATAATGGATTCTCCAAAAGCGTAATTTCCCAAGAAATAAAAAACGCCCACAGGTTAATTCTGAAGGCGTTTTAGATATCATTGGTAGCCCTAACGGGATTCGAACCCATGTCTCCACCTTGAGAGGGTGATGTCCTCACCACTAGACGATAGGGCCATGGCTGCGGGACCAGGGCTCGAACCTAGGCTAGATGATCCAGAGTCACCTGTGCTACCACTACACCATCCCGCAACATTATTGTTGTTACCTATCAAGCGCACTTAATTATTATATAATAGGCTAAGTTGTAATGCAAGCAAAAACTATACAACATCAGCCCCCAGCCGCTCAATATAGGCGATCGCCCTGTCCAGCCGCTGTAGTGTTTTCCCTTTCCCCATAGTAACAATAATATCAAAAAGACCGGGTGTCATAGTCCGCCCAGAGAGGGCCAGCCTGGTTGGGTGAAAGAGATCTCCTGTTTTAATCTCCAGTTCCTCTGTTAATTTCCGGTAGGCATTCTCAGTCGTCTCCAGGTTAAAGGGTTCCAAT
Source organism: Pelotomaculum isophthalicicum JI (assembly GCF_029478095.1). Taxonomy (NCBI): domain Bacteria; kingdom Bacillati; phylum Bacillota; class Clostridia; order Eubacteriales; family Desulfotomaculaceae; genus Pelotomaculum; species Pelotomaculum isophthalicicum. The sequence continues at coordinate 26,461 of NZ_JAKOAV010000023.1, forward strand.
TGCTCCAGGACCTCACGGGCTTTGTACAACACCTCCGCCACACCTGGTTTGCTGAAATATTTCTTGACTCCCTTCTCATCATAGGTGTAATCATCATCAAAGAAATAGGTAGAGGCATCCACGACCTCGTTGATGGTTTTAACCCTGGTGCGCACGGTACCTACCACATTTTTAACATACAGATAGAAGTCATGGGAGAACTCCTCCAGAATCAGCTTCTGCTCTTTAAGTATAGGAATTACACGGTCGGTCACCTGACCCAGATCGGCTTCGTTCAGGTAATGGCCGTTGAGCCAGGTTAGTTTTTTCAAATCATAGATAGCCGCGTTCTTCCCCACATGTTCCAGTGAGAACTGCCGCACCATCTCCTCCAACGACAGAATCTCCTCATCATTGCCGGGCGACCAGCCGAGCAGGGCCAGGTAGTTGACAAGGGCCTCGGGCAGATAGCCCTGATCCCTGAACTCTTCCACCGATGTAGCGCCATGACGCTTTGATAACTTGCTCCTGTCCGGAGCCAGAATCATGGGGACATGAGCAAAGACCGGTGTGGGCTTGTCCAAAGCCTGGTAGACCAGGACCTGCCGCGGGGTATTGGAGAGATGCTCCTCAGCCCGCAGGATATGAGTAATCTTCATCTCCAAGTCATCCACAACTGTGGCAAAGTTGTAAGTGGGCACGCCGTTTGACTTCATGATGATAAAGTCATCGAGAAACTCGTTAACAAAGGAGACATCTCCCCTGAAGTAGTCGTGAACCACTGTCTCGCCGCTGTCGGGAATTTGCAATCTAACTACGGGTTTACGCCCCTCGGCTTCCAACCGGCTCCGCTCATCAGGGGTCAAACAGCGGCAGCGTCCGTCGTAACGCGGAGCTTTCCCCGCCGCCACCGCCTCTTTTCTCCGCAAATCAAGTTCTTCCGGCGTGCAGTAGCAGTAGTAAGCCTTCCCCTCGGCCATCAACTGCGCGGTGAATTTTTGGTAAAGGTCGAAGCGTTGGGACTGGTAATAAGGCGCGTAGGGACCTCCCACTTCCGGCCCTTCATCCCAGTCGATCCCCAGCCACTTGAGGGCGGATAGAATCTGCCGGCGCGAAGCTTCAGTGGAGCGTTCAGTGTCAGTGTCGTCTATGCGCAGCACCAGCACGCCGCCGTTATGCCGGGCAAAGAGCCAATTAAAGAGAGCGGTCCTGGCTCCCCCGATATGCAAGTTGCCGGTGGGACTGGGCGCGAATCTCACTCGTATCTTGCTCATATACAATCCTCCTGTAGATAATACCCATCTATTGAGTTTACCACAAGATGTCAAAAAACAACAGGAAGCCGGCCATCAATCGCCGGCGCCTTGTTAAATATTTCGAGAAACCTAATAGATTCAAAGTTTTTTTCTATTCACTGTCTTCGGCGTGTAGTCCCGCGTACTCCAAGTGGCACCTTACCATTGACTCCTGCCAATAACACATTACCGGAACAGCTCGCTTTCCATGAGTATCTGTCCTCTGATAAAAGATCCCTTCCTGAGCGATTTCTTTTACTGTTTTTCTCCCTTTTTTCCAGGCGTTTAATACTTGCTCATGACGTTTTTCGATGATCGTTTTAATCCTGTCGATAGCCTCACCCGTTCCTTCACGAATAACCGGACGGTGGCTGGAAAAAAGCTGCTTGGCATTCAATTCGCGCGCTTTCTCAATTGACGTCAGGAAATCGTTCAAGTTGCAGTGTGGGAAGCCATACCAGGGGCCAAAGCGGTCCAGGCCCAGGTCGCAGGTATAAAGGGAATTGCTCTGGGGGGCGTAAAGGCAATAATGGCCGGGCGAATGTCCCGGAGCGGGAACAGCAAGCAACTGTCCTTTTGAAATAGCCTCAATTTCCGCCAATTCATATGAACCTATGCTGGGGACATACTGCAAACCCATTCTCGGCATAAGAATCTCTTCAACCAGTTTGTGCACTCCCGCCTGGCCGTAGCCCGTTGCCCGCGACATATTCTCACTTGATTGAAGATATTGATATTCAGTCCTGTTCAAAGCCGGGCGGCAATCTGTCTCGCCGGCGATCCGCCAGGCGTCGGAGGCGTGGTCGATATGAAAATGAGAGATAAAATAGCGGCTTACGTTATTTTCCCGGATAAACGCCAGAGTTTCCTCTTCACCAAACCTGCCGTCGATCATGATTACTTCTTCACCGGAAATCAACAAACCATTGTTCATCAACCATGATTCCTGCTGGGGCGCTTCCAGGAATTCAACACCTTCGGCTATGCTTATTCTTTTCAAGTTAAATTAATTCCCCTTAAAGACAGGCTTTCTTTTTTGCGAGAAAGCCTTCAGCCCTTCCTCAAAGTCGTTGCTTAAACTCGCGCCGACAATGGACTCCCGCTCAAGGTCAAGCTGCGCCTCCAGAGTCCGCCTGTGGGCTTCGTTAATCAGCGTTTTCGCCTGTTTAAACGCTATTGAAGGGCCACCGGCGAATTGTCTCGCCCACTGTTCCACTCTTTCCGCAAAAGATTCAGCCGGGATCAACTCACTGGCCAGGCCCAAAGACAGCGCCTCTTTCGCATCAATCACCCTGCCGGTAAAAACTAGATCCATAACCCGGGCGGCTCCCAGCATTAATGTCAGGAAATAGGTGGAACCGCCATCAGGGGTCAACCCCAGGTTGACATAAGCCTGGTTGAATTTAGCCTTATCACTGATAATCCGGATATCGCAGGCCATCGCCAGGCTGAATCCGGCCCCGCTGGCAAACCCGTTCACAGCGGCAATCACCGGCTTTTCAATATCTCTAATCAATAGAATAACCTTATTAAAATTGTCAACCAAACTGTCAAAAGCGGATTTCCAGTTCTCATCACGGGCGGAGAGCATCCATTTTACGTCGCCGCCGGCGCAAAACGCCTTGCCGGCACCGGCAATTACCAGCGCACGCACTGTTTCATCCCTTTGACAGATCTTCAAGACTTCGGTCAACTCCGCTATTATTTCATAGTTTAACGCGTTCATGGCATCAGGCCTGTTCAAGGTAATGTTGGCTACACCATCATTTACTTTAAAAATAATGTTGCTGAACAAATTGATAACCTCCAGTTTATAAAGGAAACTCCTTATTCATTTTTTTATGCTTGAATGTTTTGTCCCTGTTCGCGTATTCCGCCACAATGTGGCCATTTCCTATTAAATTATATTTGTAAATAACCAGTCCTTCCAGACCCACCGGGCCTCTGGCGTGGATCTTGCTTGTACTGATTCCCACTTCCGCGCCAAAACCATAGCGAAAACCGTCGCTAAAGCGCGTGGAACAATTCCAGAACACATTCCCCGAATCCACCAGAGCCATAAACCTGGCCGCTTTCTCTTTGCTGCCGGTAATAACGCTGTCCGTATGGCCGGAGCCGTAATGATTGATATGATTTATCGCTTCATCAATGTCTTTCACTATTTTAATTGACAGCTTGTAATCCAGGTATTCCGTCCCCCAGTCTTCTTCCGTGGCTAAAGACACCGGAATTATTTCCATCGTCCTGGGGCAGCCGGAAATCGCGACATCTTTCTTTTCCAGGGCTTCTTTCAGCAAGGGCAAAAACCCGGGAGCGGCTTTTTCGTGCACCAGCAACGTCTCCGTGGCATTGCACACGGCGACATACTGGGTTTTGGAATCATCCACAATCCTTACCGCCATTTCCAGGTCGGCATCCTCATCGACGTAACAGTGACATATGCCGTCCGCGTGCCCCATTACCGGGATGCTTGAGTGGTCCATGATATACCTGACAAAATCGTTCGAACCTCTGGGAATGATCAGGTCAATATGCTCATCCAGCTTTAACATTTCATCGACTTCCGCCCTGGTTTCCAGGAGCTTCAGCCAGTCAGCCGGAATTCCCGCTTCTTTAGTCGCCTCGATAATGATATCCGCCAGAACGCGGTTGGTTTCTTTCGCCTCGGAGCCGCCTTTTAACAGCACGCAGTTGCCGCTTTTCAGGCACAGAGTGGAAATCTGCACCAGGGCGTCGGGCCTGGACTCAAATATCACACCAATGACACCGATCGGGCAGGTGGTTTTATAAAGCTCCAAACCCTCGTCCAATTCAGTCGCAAGCAGTGTCTTGCCGACCGGGTCTGGCAGGTTTATCAAGCTGTTAATCCCATCGACCACATCGGCTATCTTTGTTTCGTCAAACTTCAACCTTTTCAACAGGGGCTCAGGCAGGTTCTCCTTTGCGCTCCTGTTTAAGTCTTCATCATTTGCTTTAATGATTTCAGACTGCCGGTCAATCAACGACCCGGCTATTTGCTCTAAAGCCCGGTTTTTCAAGTCAGCGCTCATTGCAGCCATCTTTATGGACGCTTCTTTTACCTGGCGGGCAATTTCATTGATTTCCATACTGACATCTCCTTAATAAAGCTATTTTCTGAAATATTCCATATCGCAACAACGTAAACTTCTTGCCCTGCTTAATATTATATACTTAACTTACTCATAAGAAAATCACATAAATGTTAATCCTCTTCAAGCGCCATTAATCCGTCGTTGAAGGACAACCGGCGCGGCGCTCCGATAATCTCTACATTGCTCTTCCCCTTCAACTCATCTGCCACGCTGCCGGTAACCCACATATATTCCAGTTCAAGTGTGTTGTTAATTACCGCGCCTTTCAGGTTCACCGGCTCATCCGCGGAAAGGCTGCGGACCGCTGCTTCTATCGCAGCCCGGTCGTCAGGCATAATAAGCGGCAGCATGGCGCGCTGGACATTGCCGCTGGTAATACAATTGAGGTAGGTTGTCCGGGAATCCATTTTATCTACCAGACGTCTTGTCGTGATATCCGCCAAGCCGACACCGGTAGCGTTCCCGTGGGACGCCCCGCTTAAATCCAACACGACAATTCTGGCGATAAACGGTGTTACCGGCTCCGGCACCCCGGCTATTCTCATCCGGCCGATCACATTCGTGTCCATTCCTGTTCCGCTAAAATTCTTTCCCATTTGCCTGACAATCAGGAAGTCCAGTCTATCCGCCGGCAGGCGCGGCATAAACCGGTAAGCCTCTGCCAGCAACCGTTCTTCAACCTCTGCCAGCTTGTCCGGAGAAAGAGCTTTAATAATGGCAGTGTCCTCATAAGCGTTTTCAACGATGCCGACAGCGCCGATAATTTTTCCCGAACGCGTAAAAACTTCTCCTATTTCAACCAGGGCCCGGGCCATCCGCCGCGGCTCCAGGCGGTGGAAACAAGTAGCGCCCCGCGTTTTTCCCAGGCCGACAGCCATCATTTTCATAAGACCGCTCTCGACCGGCCCGTGAAAAGTGGTATGGGGCTTGATCCTGTTACAGACGATAATCCCGTCGGCACGCCATGCGTTTATGTCACAAAAAACTTTCATTCCATCCGGAGTAGCGCCTATCTCCACAACTTCCTCTGAAGTCAGCACCGGGCAGCCCAATTTTTCCTGCGTGACGCCCAGGCTGTCCAACACGGCTCTTTGTCCCCCGGCTGTGCCGCCACCGTGGCTGCCCATGGCGCCAATGATGAATGGCTCCGCCCCGGCCATTCTAACTGATTCCACCATGGCGCCCAGGATGGCGCCGATATTCTTAATACCCCGGCTTCCCGCCGTAATGGCGACCCGCCAGCCGGGCTTGACTTTCGCTCCAAGGTTAATCCGTTCCATTTCTTTTAGAACCTTGTCGTAAGGATCGTCAATTACCGGTCTGGGAAAAACCTGCCTTATTTTAATGAAGTTAAGATGTTCCAACAATGTCAACAGCACCTGTTTTCTTTAAATCCGGCAAACGCCGGTTATTGCCTGCAAATCATTATCTCTTGCGCTTTTCAATAAATTTTCATAAATAAGCAGGAAAAAAGCTAGTAATACAGAACACTTTATCATAGATATAAATTTTCATACATTAAAGGAGGAAAAAAAATGGCCCACAGCGTAAGGTGGCTGGGACACGCCGCCTGTCAGATCACCACGGAAAAAGGAGTAGTTATTTTAATAGACCCCTGGATTACCGGTAACCCAAGCTGTCCAATAAAAAAGGAGGATATCAAACGGGCTGATCTAATACTGCTCACCCATGACCACTTCGATCATCTTGGAACTGATGTGCCGGATCTGGTAAAAGCCACCGGCGCCACATTAATAATACAGCCTGAGCTGGTGGAGCCACTCCAAAAAGCCGGAGTCAGCGCTGATAATATCATACATTACGGCATGGGAATGAATATCGGCGCCCAAGCGGAAATAGCGGGCGTCAAAGTGATCATGACCCATGCGTTTCACTCCTGCGCCGCCGGAAGCCCGGCGGGATACATCATTATTCTGGAAGACGGAAAAACCATATACCACACCGGGGACACCGGTGTTTTCGATAGCATGAGGCTTTTTGGCGAAATATACAATATCGACCTAGCCCTTGTACCAATCGGGAGCGTCTTTACCATGAACCCACTCCAGGCGGCGGTGAGCCTTTCCTTGATTAAACCGAAAGTCGCCATCCCTATTCATTACCAGACATTTCCCGTCCTGACCCAGGACGCGGGAGAATTTATTGATTTATCCTCGAAAAAGGCGCCTGAAGTAAAAGTTGAAGCAATCAAGCCGGGACAGGAAATACTTCTATAAGAACTCAGTAGTCAGTTGTCAGTAGCCAGTAGCCAGTAGTCAGGATTCAGAATGAGAGAATAGTTAGTAAAACAAAGCTCCATGGATGTTTAAAATCTGAACACCTGAATAAAACCTGTAAAGCCGTGCTGTTCGGAAAGGAAAAGCACGGCTTATTTACTTAGGGAGATGATTTAACTGGTTGATTCGGTACCTTTTGTTCCTCAACCTGCGGTGTTGGCGTCATAGATTTTGCAGGTTCTTTTTTATCCTCCTTATCCTTGGCATCATTTTTACTTTTAGCATCATTTTGTTGTTGTTTTGTTTCCTCTTTGTTCTCTTCCCCTTGCTTGCCCGGTTCAACCTGCTTTGTTGAATTGCCCGGTTTCTTTTGATCATCTGCTTTCTTTTGTTCATCTTGGTTCTTCAACTCATCAAGTTTCTTTTGCTCTTCTTTTTGTTCTTCAGTTAACGGTTGAACAGCATAACCTCCGGTTGCCCTATTGTCAAGTCCCATGACGTTCGCCATCACCAGTCTGAATATTTCTGCCGGTTGATTGCCGCCGTAGGAAGTCAGGTAATGTTGTCTGTCCATGTTTCTCTCATCGTAGCCTATCCATACCGCGGTAGTGTACCGGTCCGTAAAGCCAACAAACCATGCGTCCTTGTTGCCTGATAAGCCACGGAACTCGGCCGTGTCCGGCAACTCGGTGGTACCCGTCTTCCCGGCTACTTGAGCGCCGCGAATGCCCGCCCTGGTCCCGGTTCCCGAATCTACAACCGTACGCAAGACATCTTTGATAAAATCAGCTGTCGATGCTTTTATCACCTGAGTACCCTGGGGATGGCTGTAAACTGTTTGCCCTTGTCCGTCTTCGATGCGTTTAATTGCATATGGCTTGTTAAAAATACCTCTAGCTGGAAAAGTGGCATATGCCGCGGCCATTTGCAAGGGTGAAACCCCCTTGGTCAGTCCTCCCAGGGCTAATGGAAGGCAGCGGTCATCTTCCACCAGATCAAAACCCATTTTCTTGGCCATCTCAAAACCCCGGTCAACCCCGATTTGGTTCAAAAGCCGGACTGCGGCAACATTTCGGGACCACTGCACGGCTGTACGGATGGTGATCGGCCCGTAATAACCGCCGCCGGAATTATGCGGCTCGTAGCTGCCGACCTTGAACGGCGAGTCCGAAATCACTGAATCCGGGCTGTAACCGATTTCAAAAGCCGGCGCATAGACAGCAATCGGCTTAAATGCCGAACCAGGCTGCCTGGCTAACTGGGTAGCCCGGTTAAACCCGCGATTTGCGCCGTATTGTCTGCCTCCTACTAGAGCCTTTATAGCCCCGGTGCCGTTCTCTACCATGGCTACAGCCGCTTCAACCCTGTCGGAAGGGAATAAATCAGTTTGCGCGCATACTTGTTCGGCTTTCTTTTGAATATCCGGTTCCAGGGTAGTGTAGATTTTTAATCCACCTCTGAATATCTTATCGTTGCCAATCACATCCACTGCTTCATCCATGACGTAATCAATGAAATAGGAATGGTAATTCTCCAGACTTACATCACTGCTCAGTTGGACAGGTTGTTGCTGCGCTTCCTGCCACTGGTACTTATTAATGTAGCCTTGTTCAACCATCTTATCCAGCACAACATTCCGCCGCCGTTGAGCGCTATCCGGATTCAGATAAGGATCGTTGGCACTGGGCGCCTGAACCAGGGCGGCCAGCAGCGCGCCTTCAGCCAGTGTAAGTTCACTGGAATTTTTATTAAAATAGGCCCTTGACGCACTCTGGATACCATAAGCGCCTTCACCGAAATATACTCTGTTTAAGTAAAACTCCAGAATCTGGTCTTTGCTAAAGCGTCTTTCAAATTCCAGAGCAAGGACAGCCTCTCTCATTTTTCGCTGCAGAGTTTGTTCCGGCGATAAAAAGTACAACTTGATGACCTGCTGGGTAATCGTGCTGGCCCCTTCAGTAATCCGGCCTGATTTATAGTAACTGAACGTTGCGCGTAAAATAGCTTTGAGATCTATTCCGCTGTGGCTGTAAAACCTTTCATCTTCAATGGCCACAAAAGCTTTTTGAATAAGATCCGGGACCTGGCTCAACGTAACCGGTGTACGGTTTATCTCACCGTGAATTTCACAGAGCAGGTTGCCATTATCCTCATAAAGAAAAGAATTCTGGTCAAATACCGTCGATATGGCTTTTGTACTTGAGAAACCGGCCAAAACCCAATTCGCGTAACAGTAACCCCAAATTAAAACCGGTGTGATCGCCAGAATGAACAGCGCGGGAATAAAAGCAATAATCTTTACAACGTTGCGCCAACTTCCGGACATATTTTTTGTACCCCTCTGTTTTCAATATACATAATAATTATAACAACCTAAATCAATATATGCGGTGTTTTTTCATACCCTTACCTGTCAACAAATTCGCTTGCAGTGACCTTTAAGCATATAACGCGGCCCTTGTTCGGCCCTAAGCAACAAGGGAATGCTGCATGTCCCTAAGCAAGATGATATAATGAACATATGCCGGTGAAAACTATTGATTATCAAAAACTGTATAATATAACAGATATGCAGACACCACTAGAAGATGATTGCGGCAAGTTGTGCGGCAAAATATGTTGCCGCCCGGATAAGAACAATACTCTGGGAGTTTATTTATACCCGGGGGAAGAAGACATGTTTACCAAGGAAGAAGACTGGTTGTGTTGGGAACAGCGAAACCCTGTGGAAGATGACTTTCCAGCATCATGGAGCAACCCGGTATATTTTATCCGCTGTACCAAACCCTGCCCGAGGAAACATCGTCCGTTAAATTGCCGCTTTTTTCCCTTAGCGCCTCATTTATTAAAAGATAACACTCTTTTATTAATCTATGAAACATTGCGTTTGCCTTACAAATGCCCTTTAATAAAAAGAAAAATCCCGTTAAGAAAAGATTTCATCGACACAGTGGCCCATTGCTGGCAAGAATTGCTGAAAGATCAACGAGTACGTGATTTGGTGAAAATGGACTCACGGGAACGTGAGAAAGAAGGAAAACATCCTTTTATTGTCCGCACAATATTACCGCAATGATGATTACGCCCCCATAATTAACCTGTGAAGCAACTTTATCACAATCAATATTTTATACCTTTTTAAAGATTACTTTTTAATAAAATATGGCCTGACCTCTTTGCCCAAATCTTCCGGCAAAACAACTGACACAGGTTCTTGTAATACTGTCTGGAAGAAATTTATATCAGGCGCGTAATCCCTGGTATTGAGGTAAGTCCTCGGCACGATCCGGAAGTGGGCGGGAAAAAACTTTTGACCTGCGGCGCCCCAAAATAACGAAGCGTTAAAACTGTAAATGCCGTTTTCAAGATAATAACAAAATACTTTTTGGACACCTGAAACAAGGTGCCGGACTTGTGCATCCGTAAAATCTTCTATACAAAAGACACCTGGAAAGACACATATGATTTCACCGAGAACACCTAGTGAAACAAAAGACGCCAGCCAGTGTGCGTCTCCGACTTGACCGATATACCTGTCTTTATGCTTATGTTCCTCTTCTATCAATTCAGTCCAGTAATCTACCTGATGGTTATTATAAAATAACTCCGCCGCCCTGTACTCATCTGTAAACTGATTTCCCGGGCGTTCCGTGGCAAAATATTGCTGGTGCGGGTGAACCAGCCCGCCCCCTGAAGGCGGCATGTAATTCCAGGCCATCACCTGATATGGTATTGAGGGGCTTTTCCCCTTAACTTTTTTAAGAAAATCAATCCCAAGATAAAACGAGTTATATAATTTTTCGTCATCAAAGTTTTTTAAAGAAACAACATGGTCGTTGGTCATAATGACAACTGAACTGTAAACATCATATGGAAACAGATTGGGAACAAGCAAAGCCTCTCCCATGGCCAGGCGGCCCTCTTGAAACAATCCCTCAGGGAACATGGGTGTGACATGGTTCTTCTTGTCGCCACAAAATGGACAAAAGCCTTTAATCTGCGGCTCCAAGTATTTTTCTATATCCAGTTTCTGCGGCTTTATCGCCCCAAAGTGCGAAAAGTGACCCGTTCTACCGGTAAGAGGATCAATACGCACCTGTGATTTTATTGTTGTTGGCTGAAAATCCGCGCGCGGGTCAAGGAATGTGTTTTCCACATTAGTAATTTGAAAAGCAATTTTTGAGGCCACCCCGATCCCCCTCTCTTATTCCTGCCCGGTTAATTTTTTCGCGAGCTTAACCGCCTCATAAGCGTCCTTCGCGTAGCCGTCCGCCCCGATTTCCCTCGCGTAACTATCATTGACCACCGCTCCGCCAATCATAAATTTCACGTCCAGCCCTTCACTCCTGGCAAGCTCCACCACAGTTCTCATTTCAACCATGGTGGTTGTCAGCAAGGCGGAAAGTCCGATGATTTGCGCCTTCAAATCTCTTGACTCGCTGATAATCCTTTCGGCGCTCACATTCTTACCCAAATCATGCACCGTAAACCCATTGTTTCTCAGCATCAACCCCACGATGTTTTTCCCGATATCATGAATGTCACCTTTTACTGTCGCGAGAACGATAACCGGACTGTTTTTGCCGCTGCTCTCCCGGTCTCCGGCAAGGAAGGGCGCCAAGTAGTCAAAAGCTGTTTTCATCGCCTCGGCGCTTTGGATAAGCTGCGGCAGGAAATATTTTCTCTCTTCGTAAAGATGACCCACCCTGGTAATGGCAGGTATCATATAGCCATCAATGATCGTGCCGGGTTTGGCGCCTTCCGCCAGCGCCTCCTTGATTAAATCAACAATATTCTCCCTGTCTCCCTCAAGTATGGACTGATTGATTTTATCCACTGTTTTCAAATTGTTTTTTGGCTCGACTTTTTTTGGCTTTTCCACGCTGCCGTCACTGTACCTGCCAATATATGTCAAGCTGTTTTTATCCCGAGCGGTTAAAACGTCGCTAGCCGCCTTAATACCCATAATCATTTCACTGGAGGGATTAGCTATGGCCATAGATAATCCATTACCAATCCCCATGGCTAGAAATGCCGAGTTGATGTAACCTCTCTCAGGCAAACCAAAGGAAACGTTGGACAGCCCGGCGATGGTGGCGCAACCAAGCGTCCCGGCACACCACCTGATAACTTTTAATGTTTCTTCCGCCGCGTTCTGATTTGAAGAAACCGACATAACCAGTCCATCCACCACGATGTCACTATTTTCAAAGTCATACTTTTTAGCTTCACTGATAATGTTTTGAATTATTTCATACCTTTCCCGCGCTTGCTCCGGAACACCCTCGTCGTTTAAAGGAAGCAATATAAACATGGCTCCATATTTGCGCGCGATAGGCAGCATTCGTTGGATCTTCGATTTTTCCGCCGATATCGAATTAATCAAAGCTCTGCCGGGATATATTCTCAGGGCGGCCTCGAGAACGTCGGGAGAGGAAGAATCCAGACATAAAGGGCACTCCACAACATTGCTCAATAACTTGACAACTTCCACCATGGTTTTTTTCTCGTCAATGCCGGGCATTCCCACGTTAACATCCAGGATCTCCGCGCCGTTTTCCACCTGCTCCGCGGCTAAACGCCTGACTTCGGTATACTTGCCGTTCCGCAGCTCTTCACTGAGCTTCTTTTTGCCGGTTGGATTGATCCTTTCTCCCACAACCGTCACCGGATAAGTTTCTCCAAAAAAAACAGTTCTTCTGGAAGAAGTCAGCGCCCGGTAAGGTTTAGGCTCCCGCCCGACGGGCTTTAGCCCCGCAATATTTTCTTTTGCTCTTTTTATATGCTGGGGAGTGGTCCCGCAGCATCCCCCGATCAACCCCGCTCCTTTAGCGACGAAATCAACCGCATATTGGCCGAATTCCGCAGGTTCCATGTCAAAAACCGTGCACCCGTCCACCAGTTTCGGCAATCCCGCGTTGGGTTTCACCATAATCGGAACCTTTGCGTACGGCATCATGAGCTCAACTACCTTCAACATATCCTTGGGCCCGGTAGAGCAATTAGCGCCAACGGCATCGGCGCCCAAGCTTTGCAGAGTAATAAGCACCGTAACAGGATCGCTCTCAGTCAGGGTTTTGGCACTGGTATCAAAAGTCATGCTGGCGATAACCGGCAGGTCACAAGTTTCCTTGACAGCCAGCACGGCGGCCCTGGTTTCTTGCAGATCGATCATGGTTTCGATAACAAAAAGATCAACGCCGCCTTCCAACAGCCCCTGAACCTGCTCTTTATAGACATCCACAATATCATTAAATTTCACATCGCCAAATGGCTCCACAAATTGTCCTGTCGGCGCGAGGTCACCCGCGACCAAACATTTTGCGCCGGCTGTTTCTTTAGATATCCTGGCAAGTTCCCTGTTAAATTCCAAAACCCTGTCCTGAAGTCCGAATTCTTTTAATTTAATCCTGTTTCCGCCGAAGGTGCAGGCCAGAATGATATCAGCGCCCGCCGCAATATATTCACTCTGAATTTCTCTAAGGACATCAGGATGTTCCAACACCCACTGTTCGGGGCACGCCTCCTTCGGTATACCTCTTTTATGAAGCTCGGTTCCCGTCGCGCCGTCTAATAATACAATTTTCCCTTCCACCATTTGTCTGAATGAATCTTTATTCATATGACACCTCAATCCCCGCAATCGCTATAACTGATTTTTCCGGTTCAAGCATAAATTTTTCTGTTATAGAAATATCAATTCTTTTAAGATCTAGAATATCGTAAATAACCTTTTGATGATAAAGGTTTAAATCTCCGTAACCAGGGCTGAACCTGCGTTTTGTCAGGGCTTTCCCTTTTATTTTTATTGTTTTGTTTATAAAGCTCATCATCCAGTCTAAGGCCGTATCCACAACCTGGGATGCCACCGCGTCAAAGACAAGGCCCGAAGACGCGTTGCCGTTATTCATCGCTCCGGTAATTGTATCGCTGATTTCTCTCCCCAAGGTGGATGACATAAAAACAACTTCACTACTATGATATAAAAAAGCCGATAGCTTTTCACTGATTAGTTCAATGCCGTTTTCTAATACGACCTTATTCGCTGAACGCTTATTAATTTTGCTACGGCAAAAAGCTCCCCTCGCATTACATAGAAGGAGCGCTCTTTTTACCGCAGCATCTATGAACATGTTATCTTTTTCACTGATTGCTGTTATTCCTTTCCTGTATCCTAACCTGGCAAGTATTAAATTCCGGTTGGGCTCAACAGGAATATGTTCAAAATATTTAACGTCCGGGGCTTTCAAATATATACTTACACCACCGTTTATAATAATGTTGTATATTTCGCAGCCTTAATCCAATTTTCCTGCTATAATCAATATTCAACTATGGCAATAATGTTAAAAATAATCAGTTGGAGAGTTAAAAAGGTATCCGCCTGTTCTAATGATAAAGGTTATAGTCCGCATGCATTTTGCGTTCATGGTCATAGGACGGGATAAAATCGGCTTGCCGGTCGACAAACATTGTTTCGCCTTCGCGAATTGCTTCAAGAATTTGGAATATCGTGTAAGTATCGCCGAATTCCAGTTCGGGTGTGACAGAAATCGGTTCATTTCCAGTTATAGCTTGGTACAAATTAAGGAGTTCGTTGTAATAACCCCGCTGCTTCCGGTACGGTATTTGTTCCACATGGCCATCGTTATAAGCGATATTTACTGTTCCGCAATCTCTTTCCTCTAAATAAATCATTCCTTTGGTGCCAAATATCCGCAACCCTAACCATGGTCTTTGCATTTCCTTTCCCCTACAGAAAAACGAAAACTGGCCAATCAGACCACTCTTAAAAAGCATATTGACACAAATAACTGAATAAGGAGAAAAATCATATTCCTGGGGAACTCCAAACCCCTGCACCTTTTCAATCGCGCCCAAAATATGTCTTAACGCGGCGATATCATGAACACCGGTATCCAAGATGGCGCCGCCGGGAAATTCCGGGTGCTGACGCCATTCTGTGGCGGGGAACTTGTTCATATTCATATCTTCCAGAAAATTAACCACCCTGTTTTGCATGAAATATAAAACATCGCCAATTCTTCCCCCGTTAATATAATCCCTGATTATATTAATCTCCTCATTATATCTATAGTTCTCTGTAATCATGATTGGCACATGGTATTTTTCCGGCAACTGCATGGCCGATTTGGCTTCCTCAGGGGTTGCGGCAAGCGGTTTTTCACAAATAATCCACTTCCGGGAACCGGTTATCAATGACGCGACTTCCTCAGTAATTTTATAATTTAGCTCGATCGGGACCATAATATCAATGACATCAAGATCGTCCCTGACTACCATGCTCCGGTATTCGGAGTAATCTTTTTGTTGAACGAGATTCAATTTTTTCACCCAATAATTAGCCTTTTGGGGATCCAGATCACATATGGCGGCTATTTCGAATTTATCCGAAAGTTCCCGGTAAGCCGGGTAATGCAGCTGTTCAAAAGCCATCCCGGCGCCGATAATCCCGACTCTTATTTTTTTCATATTAACCACCTCGTTTGTTAGTCTCAATTATTATTGTTCCCCAACAATAAAATCATATTAAAACATTTGGGAGGGACTCTCTTGGCAAACAATACGGGAAATAATTTTTGGCTTTCTGTCACAGCGCTGGCAGGTGTACCGTTTATCATGGTCCTGGGCAATTCAATGCTTATTCCTGTCTTGCCCGACATCAGGAACGCTTTAAATTTGACTACTGTCAGCGCCAGTTTATTAATCACCCTGTTTTCATTACCGGCCGGCATAATTATTCCGGCAGCCGGCTTTTTGTCGGACCGTTACGGCAGAAAAGTGGTGATCATTCCCGCTATGATCATTTATGGACTTGGAGGGCTAATTGCCGCCCTTGCCTCCATTTTTTTGAAACAGCAAGCTTTTTCCGTCATCCTGGCGGGGAGAATATTGCAGGGGGCCGGGGCGGCCGGAACCGCGCCGATAGCCATGGCTCTTTGCAGCGACCTTTTCCAGGGAAATGAACGCAGCCGCTCTCTGGGGGCTATCGAGTCTTCCAACGGCCTGGGCAAAGTAATCAGCCCCGTCCTTGGTTCGGCTGTCGGTTTGATTGCCTGGTACGCCGCTTTTATTTTCTTTCCCATTATTGTCGTACCGGTTGTTATCGGGATGTGGCTGTTGGTTAAAGAACCTGCGGCCAACCGCGCGCAACAAAAACTGTCGGAATACTTAAACTCCGTAAAGAAAGTTTTTAATAACAAGGCAAGCTTACTTTTGTCGTCCTACCTGGCCGGAGCGGTCGTGCTGATAGTTCTCTTCGGAATTCTATTCTACCTTTCTGAATACCTGGAGCAACAGTTTGGCTTGGATGGGATAATGAAAGGCCTCGCCCTGGCCATTCCGGTATTGTTTATGAGCGCCGCTTCATTCGCGACCGGCTTTATTATCAAAAAGAAGAAGAAACTAATGAAGTTCCTGGTGGTAGCCGGCCTGGCGATAATGGCCGCCGCGCTCGCGTTCCTGCCGCTGGCCAAAGGAGTGATCATCTATTTCGTCGCCATTTCCATTGTCGGCCTCAGTACCGGTATGGCGCTCCCGTGTCTGAACAACTTGATTACTAGTGCCGCTTCTATGGAAGAGCGCGGCCTGGTCACTTCGCTTTACGGCAGCGTGCGGTTTTTCGGGGTGGCTTTCGGACCTCCCCTTTACGGTTTTCTGATGGCTAAGAGCACCAATTTGATGTTTTGGAGTTCAGCCGCGCTTGCCCTGCTGACTGCCGTGACAACTCTGATTTTTATCAAAGACACGGGCAGCGCGGAAACCCAAAAACAAGCCGCCCCCAAAGCTAAAAAAAGCTTTCGGGAAACTATCGGCTTAAAAATAAGTCCTGCAAAAAAACCGGTGAAATAAGCGCTCACTTAAGAGAACCTTTTCACTCCGCAAGAATACTATAGAAGAGCATATATGACCTAAAAGGAGTGAAATTATGGGCGAGCATTCCACTAGTAACGCATGGATGGAAATACTGCGTTTCCCCCTCGGCGGCCGCAGCAAAAAACCGCGTCAAAAAGGTCTGACCATGCTCCTGGATAAAGGCCTGGGGCAGGAGGAAACAAAGGACTTGTTCCAAGCAGCGGGTGATTACATTGATTTTTTAAAGCTAGGTTTCGGCACTTCAGCATTGTATCCACAAAAGGCGCTTGAAGAAAAAATCAGCCTGGCTAAACAATTCGACGTAGATATTTATCCCGGTGGGACTTTCCTGGAAATTGCCATTATGCAGGATAAGCTGAAGGAATTTTTGATGTTGGCGAAAGTTTTGGGGTATACGGCGGTTGAAGTCTCGGACGGCACGTTGAATATTTCTCCGGAGGTGAGAGCCCGTACGATTTCCCTGGCTGCGGAAAAAGGTTTTAAAGTCTTAACTGAAATCGGCAAAAAGAACCCTCTGGACAGAGTACCTATCGAAGAATCTGTTAAACAAATTCAACTTGACTTAAAAAACGGCGCTTACAAGGTAATTGTCGAAGGCAGGGAATCCGGTAAAAATACCGGGTTTTACGATAATGACGGACATTTCACAAAAGAACATTTGGACCTGATCCTGTCCGCCGTGGACAACCCGGAATTGTTGATCTGGGAAGCGCCGTTAAAAGAACAGCAACAAGAACTGATCCTACGCTTCGGTCCCAACGTCAATCTGGGAAACATCCCCCCCCGCGAGGTAATAGCGCTGGAAGCGCTGCGCGTTGGCTTGCGGGGCGACACTTTGAGGTCGGTAATATAAATTTATCAATAAACCGTGGCGATCGGAATACAAAGATTCCGGGTGCCACGGTTTGTTGCGATTTGCCCGGTCACGTCGCCGGGATCTGCTGATTATTTATGCCAAGCGCACGACGATCCGGTGCAAAATGTCCACAGAATGGCTTAAATAATTCGCCGCGTCTCTCAGCTGACAGTTTATTTCGTAATGTTTTATCGCGTTCATAGTATCTGCCGTTTTAAATATAGCAACCATACCCTTATGGAAATAATCTTCCACAGCCGTATGAGCAATACGTATCATCTGTATCTGATTTTGTGCCTGAATCGGATCGCATTCCAATAAAGCCACCGCCCGCGCAAATGTAAATGTTCCTTCACTTAATTCCTGTACCATTTTAACAATTAACTCATCCGGCTGAACGTCATATTCTTTCATAGATTGCAGGGCAAGCCGGGCATGTTCGATAATCCGGTCCATGCGAACTGAAATATAATAGATATCCTGCCTGTCAAAGGGCGTGGTGAAAGCCTCAATTAGTTTTTCTTCCATTCCCATGCGGATTGTATCTGCTTGCCGGGTCAAATTAATAACCTGATCGAAATTTTTAGTTGAAGGGTCTTCCAGCCAGGCTAATATAGTTTTAACTCCCCGCGCCGTTACTTCGGCCTGTTCGCGCAGCATTCCATAAAAATCGTACTTAGCGGGAAACAACCTGTCTAAAAAGTTCTTTTTTCGCATGTCACATCTCCCCTTCAATTATCCAGCCAACCAGTTTATCGGGTAATACAACATCGCTGCTACAACAGCTGAAGCTGGGATTGTCACAAACCAGGCGGCGATCATTTCCTTGCCGATATTCCAGTTAACCATGCGATATTCGTCTGCCGCCCCCACGCCGATTACGCTGCCCGCGACCACATGCGTGGTTGATATGGGTACTCCTAGCACGGTTGCGAGCATAATCGCCCCGCCTGAAGATACTTGTGAATTTAAACTATGAATAGGCCGGATAACGAAGATACCCTGCCCTAATGTTTTCATAATGGACCAGCCGCCGAACATTGTACCTGCAAACATGACCATCCCACCGGCTAATTTTACCCATTCGGGGGTAATCTGCTGCTGCAGCAGATTGCCGGCCATTAAAGCCAGTGTGATTAGTCCCATAATTTTTTGGGTGTCATTAGCGCCATGGCTATATGCCAGCAAGGCAGCCATGAGCCATTGCAGCCTTTTCAGGTGTTTGTTGACGGTAAACTTGGCGTTTCTCAATGAAAAGCTAACTGTTTTTTGCAAGCAATAAGCTATAGCAAAACCCAGAAGAGGTGAAATTAACAGAGCTGTAAATACTTTCACAATTCCAGTCAACTGATGTGTGTAAATAAGTTCCCTCCACCCCCACAAGATATGTTCATAACCGCTTGAAACCCAAACCGCGCCGACGATCCCCCCCACCAGAGCATGTGTGGAACTGGACGGCAGGCCGAGATACCAAGTGATTAGATTCCATACAACCGCGCCTAATAAAGCTGCCATAAGCACGCCAAGCAATTGTGGCTGAACCGGCAGGCTGACAATCTTGGCGACAGTATCCGCGACCGCGCTGCCGCTAAACAGCGCGCCCAGCAAGCCACAGACGGACGCCAATCCCACGGCCTGTAAAGGCGTCCCCGCGCCGCAGGCGATAAACGTAGCCACAACCGAGCTTGCGTCATGCAAACCATTTGTCAGCGCGAAAACAAGCGCCGCCACAACTACCACGATTACTAAAATAATAATGTCTGAAGGCATAACATTAGTATACTCCTGTAATCCACTACTTTAAGAATAACCAATGATTGCTTAATAATCAAATAACCGCACCGGGTAATTTACAGCGGCACAATGTATCGCACTATCATAACAAAGTGGACGATGCTCCCGGCCATGATAAACAAATGAAAAATCTCATGAAACCCAAAAAGGTTCGGGAAAAAGTCAAAGCATTTGACGGCATAGATGATTGCCCCTATGGTATAGAGTATTCCACCTGTAAACATTAACACAATCGCGCCGGACGGGAGATTAATCAACAGTTGGATCATCGGAATTAAGGCTATCCAGCCTAACAGCAGGTAAAAAGCCGCTGATATATAACGGGGCGCCAGAATGAACCACATTTTCAGAAGAATACCGGCTATTGCCAGTACCCAGACTGCGATGAGCATTACCAATCTCCATGCTCCCGTCAGCCCGTAATAAAGCACCGGGGTATATGATCCCGCTATCAGCAAGTATATCGCCACGTGATCTACTTTTTTCAGCATCAAAATTTTGCGCGGCGCCGTTTTTATCCAATGATACAAAGAGCTTGCTCCATATAACATAATCACGCTGATTCCGTAAATCGTCAGGGTGACCAACTTTGAGACGTTATTCTTGGCTAAAATTATGAGCAGCACCAAGCCCGCCAGAGCCGCGATGAAAGTTACAAAATGCGTGCAAGCGTTCACCGGTTCCCTCATTTTGAAAAAATCCTTCATAAACACTACCACCTTATAACTATAACAAACTCAACTTTGATAACCTTTAGGCATATAACGCGGCGCGTGTTCGGCCCTACAAAAAAACGCCTTCAGGCAGGCGCTGATTTAATAAGTTACCAATATTTTAGCACCAAAAACACAAAGCAACAAGATGAGAAAAGTTTAGCTCATTGAGTAACTGCAATTTTACCCAATGAGCTAACCAAAGCCAATTTTGAACTGATTAGTGAGCAAATCGTAAGCCGAGTTCTGTCGTGGATGATCATCTATCTGGGACGGCTGTTGCCAGCGCGCCTCAAGCGACCTTACCCGGGAATCAACGACGGGCCGCCGCAAATGTTCCCCTATTCGGTCTTGCTCCGGGTGGGGTTTACCTAGCCGGCCGGTCACCCGGCCGCTGGTGCGCTCTTACCGCACCGTTCCATCCTTACCACTTGAGAAGTGGCGGTCTACATTTCTGTGGCACTTTCCTTAGGGTCGCCCCCACTGGGTATTACCCAGCACCCTGCCCTGCGGAGCTCGGACTTTCCTCAGACGCCACCTTTCGGCCTGGCGCCCGCGACCACCTGATTTACTCACTTAATTAACTGTATCCATTATAACATCCGGACGAACAATATGCAAAGAAACGCTATTACAATACTTCAAGGCAATTTCGAGTTTCAAATAAAGGAAAAAGGATTGGTATTAATATCAGACAAAGTCACTTTGACATTCAACCCGCTTGAGATGCATTGTCTTTCGAGGTATTCTTTAAGCGCAGGCAAAACCACTGATTCGCTGCCATGATGCCCCGCGTCAATAAAATTCAGGCCGGCTGCCAACATATCCTGGGCTTCATGATGATTGATATCCCCGGTGACAAATGTGTCCGCGCCGGCGCGGAGGGCCGCGGGCCAAAGTTTGGCTCCCGCTCCCCCGCAGACAGCGACTTTTTTGACCTTGCTTTCAGCTTCGCCACCCAGTCTGACCGCCGGCAGGCCAAGCGCTTTCTTTACTGCCTGCGCAAATTCAAGGAAAGATACCGGACAGGCCAAGCCGCCTACTCTTCCCAACCCGTAAGCCGGGCCGGGGTTTTCCAGTGAATACAGGTCATAAGCCACTTCCTCGTAAGGATGAGTTTTTAACATGGCCTGGATGACGGCATCTAATCTGTTTGTCGGCACAATTGTTTCCAGCCTTACCTCCTTGACCTGCTCCAACTTGCCTTGTTCGCCAATGTATGGTTTTGTACCGGCAAGGGGTTGAAACATTCCTGTCCCTTCGGTCTGAAAAGCGCAATGGCTGTAGTTGCCGATCCACCCGGCCCCGGCTCCGGATATGGCTTGATGCACATCTTCCACATGTCCGGCCGGAATAAATACCACAAGCTTCACGTACTGTTCCCGGCCGGCCGGTTCCAGAACTGTAGTTTCACTCAGCCCCAGTTTTTCCGCTAAAACAGAGTTGACCCCGCCTGACGCGACGTCCAGGTTGGTATGGGCGGCATACACTGTAATGTTGTTTTTTATGATATACTCCACAAGTTTTCCGCTGGGTTGATCAAGGCGCAGTGATTTAAGCGGTTTAAAAATCAAAGGGTGATGGCTGATAATCAATCCGGCGCCTTTTAACTTTGCTTCCTTAACGACATCGATATTAATATCTAAAGTCAACATAACCGTTTCAATTTCCGCATGCGGGTCACCAACCTGCAAACCGGGGTTGTCCCATCCCTCGGCTATGGATGTTGGCGCCAGTTTTTCAATAAGGTTAAATATATCCCGGCATTTTACAGACATCTTTTCGCCACCTCCCTGACGCGCTCAAGTTTGGCCTTGAGCCGCCTTGCTTTTTCACGGGCGGCATTGTTCTTCCCGGCAGCCACTCCGTTAAGCGCCCGCTCGTACTGATCAATTATTCTACCAAGATAAACGTTGAGCAACGGGTCTCTCCTCTCAATTAAGCGGGGACCCAGTTCAAGGTATAGTTCATCATCAAACAATTCCCGGCCGGGCTCGGCAACAACTATCTGGTATAACCTGCCGTCTTCATTAATCAATCTCTCGCTGATAATTTTCCAGCCGTTTCCGGCAAGCCAGATTCTTAAGTCACCGGCATCCGCCATCGGTTGCATAATCAGCCTGTTCACACTTTTAAGAACATCCGGCTTAGCGGCCAGGATCTCTTTTATTGTATTGCCACCAATACCGGCCAGCACCAAAACTTCAGCCTCACCCGGTCCCAGTGTCTGCAAGCCGTCTCCGAGGCGGAGGTCTATGCGGTCTTTTAGATGGCGCTCCTCAACCGCCCGCGTCGCGGATTCAAGCGGACCGGGACGCAAATCAGAGGCAATAACTTTCTTACTAATACCCGCCTCAATCAGAAAAATAGGCAGGTAGGCATGATCGGTCCCGATGTCGGCCACGACACCACCCGCCGGCACATACGCGGCCAGGGCGGCCAGGCGTTTTGCCAGTCCCATGGCACACCTCCCGCTTTTTTCTATCAAAAACCAGTATAATTTACTTTTCACGAAAAGACAAACGATCCATAATACGCAAGCATTTTATTAATAATTCACTCTAATGTTATAATGTTTCCTGAGGTGAGGTTCGTGAAATACAGAAAACTTGGCAGGACAGGAATAAAAGTGTCTGTTATTGGTTTTGGGGGCATCCCCATCCAGCGGGTTTCAGGAGAAGACGCCTGTATAATCGTAGACAAGGCATTAAACCTCGGAATAAATTTTTTTGACACAGCCAGGGGATATACCGACAGTGAAGCAAAATTGGGCGCCGCTTTAAAAAAGAGGAGAAAAGAAGCGGTAATTGCGACTAAATCCTTGTCCAGGACCAAGGAAGGCATGGCCGCGGACATTCAAAAAAGCCTGGAAACGTTGAGAACAGATTTCATAGACATATACCAGATGCATAATGTCAAGGATGAAATAACGTTAGAGCAAGTATTAAGTGAGAATGGCGCTCTTGCCGCCTTAATTGAGGCAAAAAATGACGGTTTAATAGGGCACATAGGAATAACGGGGCATATTAAGAGCCATTTGTTGGAAGCGATTAAAACTGAAGAAATAGAAACTGTGCAGTTTCCTTTTAACGCGGTTGAAACAACGGGAGTTAAAGTATTATTAAACGAGACAGAGAGAACGGGTGCCGGCGTCATTATAATGAAGCCGCTTGCCGGGGGCGTTTTAAAAAATGCCGGCCTGGCTTTACGTTATATCCTGGGATATCCTGTTTCCACCGTTATACCAGGTATGGATTTTCTCGAACAAGTAGAGGAAAATGCCTCCGCGGGAAATAATCCTTATTCATTATCGGCCGATGAAATGCGTATTTTGGAAGAAGAAGCTGCAAAACTGGGCGCGGTTTTTTGCCGCCGCTGTGAGTACTGCTTGCCCTGTCACCAAGGTATCGATATCCCCTCAATTTTTTTGTTAGACGGCTATTTTACCAGATACGATTTGCCGGGCTGGGCCAAGGAACGTTACCGGGGCTTGCCGGTGAAGGCGGATTCTTGCTTAGAGTGCGGTGAATGCGAAGAGAAGTGCCCCTATAGCCTGCCCATACGTAAGATGCTTAAGAACGCCGCTGCCAGAATGGCTTGATATGCAAACTGTGGCACCATTTTTACAGGTGCCACGGTTATGAGCAAATTCGCCTTATGTGACCTTTGGGCATATAACGCGGCTCATTTTCGGCTCACTATTGTATCTCGATGTTTCTTCCCATTCTTTTCGCATCCGTGTCCTTGGGCAGGACAATTTCCAGGATGCCGTCCCGGTAGCGCGCTTTCATCTCATCTTGTTTCACCGGTACATCCACGGTGAAAGACCTGCTAAAAGAGCCGTAACTGCGTTCAGTCCTGAGGAAATTAGCCCCTTCCTCTTTCTCCTCTTTTCTGCGCTCACCGCGGATGGTCAGAAGATTGTCGTTAAAAGTAACTTGAATATCTTCCTTGTTGGCGCCTGGAATTTCCGCTTTGACCAAAACAGCGTTGGGAGTATCCTTGATGTCTACCGGAAACGCCCAACCGTGCGCAAGTGTACCCGGGTACATCCTCGGATATCGAAAGTTTTCATCAAAAAGCCTGTTGATAGATGACTGCAATCCTGTCAGTTCATGAAAAGGATCCCACTTAACAAGATCCATAATAAATAACACCTCCTTTTTAAAATTAGTTTACCTGGAGGTGACATTATTATGCATCGGCTTTTACTGATTATCTATCCAAAACCATCACAAAATTGACACATGGGTCAGAAGTGCCCTGCAGCGTGCACTTTTCAAGTTTGAGTTGTTTTACGTATTCGATAATTTCATGAGTTATAACTTCTCCCATGCTGACCAGGGGAATTCCCGGAGGATAAACCATAATCATTTCACCTGATATTTCTCCGGCGCACTGTTCAAGGGGAACGGATCTTTTGGGGCTATAGAAAGCTTCTCTTGGTTGCATGACAATTTCCGGATTAAATTGTATGGCATCAATTTTTTTAATTTCACTTCTATCGGTGTGCCGGGCAATATCTGTCAGGGCATTAATCAGAGCTTCCAGGTATTCCTTTCGTTCTCCCAAACCGGTAATAGCCAGGATATTATACATATCGGCAAGCTCTATAAGTATGTTGTAATCTCTGGCCAGCATTTCTTCGACTTCGTAACCGGTAAGCCCGATTTTCCGGACATTTATCAACAACTTTGTTTCGTCAAAACTAAAGTTCCCGGATTCCTCAAAAAATACTTTGTCCGGTGCGAAGTACCCGCCAATTTTGTTAATCTCTTCTCTGGACCATTTCAACAATTCCAAGAGCTGATCCAGTATTTGCCTGCCCCTGGTAGCCAGTTGCTTTCTGGCGACATCCAGGGAGCACAGAAGTATATAAGACGGACTGGTAGTATATGCGAGATTGAGCACTTGCTTTATGTAGAGCGGATCAATGCCGCTGTTCCCGATCAGAAGCGCCGAACTCTGGGTCATTGAGCCACCCGTCTTATGAAGACTGACCGCGCTTATATCAGCCCCGGCTTCCATAGCGGATACCGGAAAATGGTCATGGAAGTGCATGTGGGTACCATGGGCTTCGTCTACTAATACCGGCATACCGTTGTGATGTGCCGCTTCCACAATTGACTTGAGGTTTGATGTTACTCCATAATAGGAAGGATTTATCGCCAGAACCGCTTTAGCAGTGGGATTCTTTTCCACGACAATACGGAGATTGCTTTCCGTGATACTAAGCACGATACCAAGTTCGCTGCTTATCTCAGGGAGTACGTAGACTGGTTTCGCACCGCTTAGTATAAGAGCGTTAAAAATCGATTTATGGACGTTTCTAGGCAGTATTATCTGGTCTCCGGGTTTGCAGGTGCTCATAATCATTGTTTGAACACCCGATGTAGTGCCGTTGATCAAGAAATAAGCGGCACTCGCTTGAAATGTCTCGGCAAGAAGTTTTTCAGCCTCTGTAATTACAGAAGTCGGGTCCCAAATTATATCGATGCCCCTTGTTTGGTTCAAGTCCATTCTTAATACATTCTCGCCGACAAATTCCTTATATTCTACCAGTCCGTTTCCATGTTTATGGCCCGGTATCTGCAACGGAACAGCATTTCTTTTCACGTGATATTTAACAGCGTCAAAAAGAGGCGTTCTAAACTGATCCAATAACTTTTCCCATCCTTCTATTGACATTACCGCGTTTCAAGCAAAATGTCTCATATTTTGTTCAGCTATCAGCACCACGATCGGTGTCTGCTGGTCGTCATTGCCATGCGGGTTATCTTTAAGATAATCAAACAACATATCCTGGGCGACTCCGTCGGTGGCAGCCAGAATGTCTACCTTCCCAATATCGTTCACATCTGTAATAACCGCCTCGGCTCCGGTTGCCTGCTTGATCCTGTCCACGACTTTTTGCGGGTCCTTCGGACCGAGAACGATATGCCTGTCAAAGGGATACATCGTACCTGCAAAGTCGTCTATCTGGGCTAGATGCCGGCCGGCCACCCGGTAGAAATCTCCCCTTCGCCCAACCAGCCTGCCCAGTCCCGCTGCCAACACACCCAGGAGAAAACGCGGCAGACCGGTCTCTTGTATGGCTACCTGCATGGATGGCGGAGCGGCGAGGCTACCTTCTTTACCGGGGAAGTTGCTTAAGATGCGAGCAAGCAAACCTGGCTTCACCGTTTCCGGCCGGATGGCTCGTCCCTGACTAATGGCTACCACACTTTCAGCCACGGCAATAATATCGCCCGGGGAGACTATCTCACCGACGTATTTTTTCGACACATCCACAATATCGTCTTTCTCTGTAATAATGTGTGTTTTAATTGATATTTTTCCGGATATCATGAATAATCACCTTTAGAATTCGCGCCGTTTTGGGCAAAGTATTTTATTAGACCGTTGAAAATCCCTTCCGCGGCTCTCTTTTGAACTGTCAGGCCGCGCAGGAATACTTCCTCCACTAAGTTGGTTATTGTCAGCACTTCCGCCTCTATCGCCGGTACTCCACCAATCGCGGCCAACTCCGCCTGTTCCGCCGTCCCTCTGTCAGCGGCCTTGAGCTTATTGACCAAACCTTCCTGGACGTAACGCGCTAAAATAGCGCTCTGTTTATTAGCGGGAGCATATAGCGTGGCAACTCCGTCTTCATTACTATCGTCACAGGAGCGATTGTGGACGCCGATGTATACGTCGGCGCCTGTTTGTTTAACCAGAGCAAATCTTTTTTCCCTGGTAATATTTTCATCACCGTTCCTGGTAAGCACAACATCTGCGTTTACCCGGCGCAGAATGTTTTCCAGTTTTTTTGCGATGGGTATAACCACGTCTTTTTCCTGAAGGCTTACAGGTCCTTTCCCACCGGTGTCTTCACCTCCGTGACCGGGGTCAATAACAATCTTTTTCCCGCTGAACAATTTGGTAATAGACGAGCGGTTCAAAGCGATTTCCACCCGGAAGGGAAAACCTTTAAGATCTGTCAACCTAAACTCCGCCGGGTGTTCCAGCATCATTTCCACTGAAACAGTTTTTTTACCGTTCTGCTTTACAATTAACTCGCGTAAAAGTCCGTCGTTTACCTCTGTCGTTCCCCCCGGCATATTCAAAATAACGCCTTCACCTTCGAAAATAACCCTTCCGTCAGCATTTCTGGCACCATGCTTATATGGCTTCGTCGACTCGAGAACCACTTTGGTAAGCCATTCGCCTTTTTCTTCATCTACAATTTTTGACCACATGTTGGTTATTCTCGGTGCTTTTTGTTTAGACAAAATGGCCCCTCCTCGCCACATTTTGGAACCAGAACCATTTAACCAACTACCACCTAATAAGATTCTTTAATCAAAGTAGTTTTCCTGTTTATTGAATAATTGTTTTTGCTCTCTCCGCGTCCGAATCCTTGACAACTATTCTTCCGCCACCCATTAAATTAACAGAGTTAATAGTTGCTTACTCCATATTTTTCTTATTTAAGTAACAATTGTAACTTTATTCTTGTCCATTAATATAGCACCCTTCGAATAAAAAATATTCGGCAAGAGGAAGGGTATTTCCTGCAATATATGAGAGAAGGCGCTAAAAAAGGGCCGCCCGTCAAAGGCGACCCATCAAAATCTCATCCTCCTATTGCTCATATATCTTTTGTCGATAACAACGTGCTTGAAGCCTTAAGTCAATTCGTATATGCAATGAAATAAGTTTTACCGTTGCTTTACAATTGGAAGTTTTTTTCGTTAATAAGTCTTACACAAGCATCAACTACATGCGGATCATAAAGAACGTTTTTCTTCTCAATGATCTCGCTAATAGCATTTTTAAAACCCATAGCCGGCCGGTAAGGCCGGTGAGAAGATATTGCTTCCACAACATCAGCAACGGAAATAATTTTAGCTTCCAGGATGATATCTTCACCCATTAGACCTCCCGGGTAGCCTGTTCCATCCAGCCGCTCATGATGTTGCAAGATAGCTTTAGCAACTGTGCAGGGAAATTCTATATCTTTAATAATCTCATAGCCAAGCCGTGGATGGGTCTTAATAATTCCAAACTCGTTTTCATTCAAACAACCCGGTTTGCATAGGATCTCAGCTGGTACAACTATTTTGCCAATATCATGCAGAAAGCCCGCCATACGGATTTCATCAATTTGCTCTTTGGAAAGACCCATTTCATTAGCAATAGCAGTAGCAAGTTTTGCTACACGTCGCTCGTGACCAGCTGTGTAAGGGTCTCTCATCTCTATCATCAAAGCGATAGCCTTTACGGTTCCCTCCATAGTCCTCTTTAATTTATTGAAGCTTTTTTTGAGATCTTCCTCTATTGACTTACGTTCCTTGACTTCTGTTTGGAGAGAAAATGTTCTTTCCCGCACGATTGTTTCTAAGTTCTTATTTAAATTTCTTAATTCATCACGCGCTTTTAGCAGATCAAGGTTTTTCTGCACAGCGTTTTCATAGGTAGAAAGAAGAAAATCAAGAATTTGCTTATTTTCTAAAGTAAGATGATTGGAGTTGAAAGCTGGGTTAACAGTATTACTGGTATGTCTTTAAGACTTTCATTAATTTTTATTTGCCGGCAAAGTTGATAGCCGTCCATACCGGGCATAATGATGTCACTAATAACAATATTTGGCTTGCTGTTATATAAATAGTTCAGCGCTTCCTCGCCACTATTGGCGACAGCAACGTGATAATTATTTTTTTGAAGGACATTTTTTAGTTTCAAAGCTTGAACCGGACTGTCTTCTACCACTAATATACTTATGTTTTTTCCCATAGCTTCTCCTTTCGGCTGATAATTGATATATATAATGGCTGTTCAGGAAATCTATTTAGGAAATATCCATTTTTTTATGTATTCTACGATTTCCAATTAACTGAATAAATTTACTCACTATATAAAATGTGAGTTATTATAAAACTAAAACCCGCTAATAAATCAGCGGGTTTTAACACGAACCAATATTGTTATCGTGGCAACCCGGCTGTCATAGTAAACTTACCTTAGACCCGTGGCTTTGCGTAAGTATCCTTTCGGATACTTTGCCAAATATAAGATTATAGCAGACAATGTCAGAATATTAGGTTTTTTTGATTATATACTTCATGGTCCTAAATTCAAATAGGACCAACGTCCCATTTCTAGCCGCCTCGACAACTTATTCAGATATCTGCAAAAATATTTGAGTTAAGTTAACACATGCTTTACAGAATTGCCTATTGTTGAGAAAGTTAATAAATAAATACTATACTAATTTCCAGTAATTATCAAAGGATAATTATTGCTTGTGTCGTATTATAAAATTATTTTAATATTCAAACCATTTAGATAACATATTTTTTATTAACGATCATCCGAGGTGAACAGAATGGACACCATAATTAAAACAAAAAAAGAACTAATCAATGAGTCGGTTGATGACAACGATGGTAATCTGGTTGGAGCTATCAAATCCATTCGTGATATTACTAAACATAAGCATGAGGAGCAGGAAATAAGACAATACCGTAACCACCTTGAGAAACTGGTAATAGAATTAAGAACGACCAATGAACGTCTTCAACAGGAAATTACTGAGCGGAAGCAGATAGAGGAAGCTTTACGTGAGAGTGAAGAACGCTACCGGCAACTTGTTGAGCTTTCACCCGATGCAATTTTTCTTCACAGCAAAGACAGGCTTGACTTTATAAACGAAGCGGCAGCAAAGCTTATAGGTGCGGAAAGCCCTGAAGAAGCTATCGGTATGCCAATGATTGATTTAATTGAACCAGACTACCGGGAAATCGTTAGCGAAAAGTGGAGGCTGGTGCAAGAAGAGGGAAAAAGAGTCCCCTCAAAAGAAGAAAAGCTAATTCAGTTTGATGGTACAGTTATAGATATAGAAGTCATGACTGCTCCTTTAACTTTTCAAGGTAAACCCAAAATATTAGCAGTCGTCCGCGATATCACCGAGCGTAAACAAGCAGAGAAAGCGTTGAAAGAATCTCACGATAGATTTGTGACTGTATTGGACAGCCTTGATACAGGAGTTTATGTTATTGATATAGAAACCCATGAGATTATTTTCACCAATGAATATACTAGAAAGCACCTGGGCGCTGTTGAAGGAGAAATATGTTGGAAAAGTATTAATGCTGGTCAATCCGGACCATGTGATTTCTGCACTAATAATAAATTGCTTACACCCGAAGGTGAACCCACCGGACTACACATCTGGGAATTTCAAAACACGATTAGCGGTAAATGGATTGAATGCCGTAATCAGGCGATCAGATGGATAGACGGTCGAATGGTCCGTCTGGAAATCGCTACAGATATTACGGAGCGAAGACTGGTAAAAGACTTAATCGAGGTTGAAAGAAAAGAACTTTTTACTGCATTACAGCTAACAGAGGAGCGCTACCAACAAATAGTTGAAACTGCCAACGAAGGCATTTGGATTATAGATTCTAACGAAGAAATAACCTTTACAAATAAAAAGTTAAATGAATTGTTCGGATATACCAACGAAGAAATGATTGGCCGATCGATAAAATCTCTTATGGACGACGAATACCGATATAAAATCAAGCGAGAGATTGAAGATGGCAATAGTCAATCTAAAATCACCGAAGCGAAATATCAGCGCAAAGATGGTACGGAATTATGGGTTATTATATCGTCATCACGTTTATATGACCATGACGGATGTTTCATAGGCGACTTAGGCATGTTAACGGATATCACATTGCGAAAAAAGACAGAAAACGCTCTCAAAGAAAGCGAAGAACAGTTACGCCTAATTATTGAAAATTCACAGGACGCAATTGCCAAAATAGGTAAGAGCGGGAAGTTTGAATATCTAAGCCCGTCTATTAAAAATATCACAGGGTATGCTCCTGAGGAAAGATTGGAAAGATCCGCTTTTGAATTAATTCATCCTGATGATTTAGACAGAGTAATGACTACCTACGAGACTTTGATAAAACTATCATCATCGGGCAAAGCGGAGTACCGCTTAAGACACGCTGATGGCCATTATATCTGGCTTGAGACCACGGGAAACGTTCTTTTTAATGAATACGGCGAGGCTACCGGCGCTATCATGATTAAACGGGATATAACGGGGCGCAAGCTGGCCGAAGAGAAGTTACGCGAAGCTCATCAGCAACTCAAAGCCGTTATTGAGTTTCTTCCCGATCAAATCTTTGTAGTCGACAAGGAGAAAAAAATAATCGCCTGGAACAAAGCTATTGAAGAGTGCACGGGGATTAGCAAAGCAGAGGTTCTTGGTAAGGATGACAGCACTTTCGCTGTTAAGATTTACGGAGAGTCACGGCCATTATTAATTGATTTAACTTTTATAGACAGCCAGGAAATCGAGTTAGAGCATATTTCGAGGTATAATAATTTTAAAATAATTGACAATGTACTACATGGTGAAACTTTCATACAGTCATTATTTAATGGTAGAGGAGCTCACATATGGATAACAGCGGCTCCACTTTATGATAGTAAGGGAAATCAAGTAGGCGCAATTGAGACCACCCGGGATATTACCGAACGTAAGCAAATGGAGGAAAAACTCAAATATTTGAGTTTGCACGACTCCTTAACCGGTCTTTATAACCGCGCTTATTTTGATGAAGAAATGCTCAGATTAGGAGGAGGACGTTATCTGCCACTAGGCTTTATTGTATGCGATGTAGATGGATTAAAACTCGTCAATGACACTATGGGCCACAAATCCGGCAATAATTTATTGGTAAAAGCAGCAAATATAATAAAAAGTTGCTTTCGTTCAGGTGATATGATTGCGCGTATCGGTGGAGATGAGTTTGTGGTATTACTTCCTTGTGCAGAAAAACGAACCGTAGAAAACGCTTGCCGCAGGCTGCAGGAAGCTATTGAAAATCATAATAAAACGAATTCTGAACTCCCTCTTAGCCTCTCAATAGGATTCGCTGTTAGTAATGATACCCATACTAAAAGCCCTAATGAGCTTTTTATAGAGGCAGATCTTAATATGTATAGGGAAAAGCTTAGTCATAATCAAAGCACTCGCAGTATCATTGTCAAAACGCTATCCAAGACACTTGAGGTTAGGGATTTTACCACTGAAGGGCATGCGGAACGCATGCAAAAACTAGTAGTGCGCCTTGCCACAGCCTGCGGTCTGCCAGACTACAGACTTAATGATATAAGCCTTTTCGCTCTCTTTCACGATCTTGGAAAAATCGGGGTTCCCGATCGAATTCTTTTTAAACCAAGCTCATTAACTGAGAATGAATATCTTGAAATGATAAAGCATTGTGAAATCGGCTATAGCATTGCTAATTCTGTGCCTGATTTAATCCCTATAGCCGATTGGATTCTTAAACACCACGAATGGATAAATGGTGGAGGTTATCCCTTAGGTGCATATTTCGGCCGCATCCGGACACCCATTCCGGTAGCATCCGGACAGCGTAACGGCAACATCCGGACAGCATAACGGAATTATCCGGACAGCATTTCGGCAACATCCGGACACCTTGTCGAG